>NZ_JBOBDQ010000057.1:0-40219 GCF_050586565.1 Pseudomonas sp. WC1 | reverse complement strand
CGGCGTCGCCGCGACCTGCTCGACACCCCGGAACAAGCGCGCCAGCTTGCTGTGGTAGCCCAGGTGGCGATTGCCGACGATGTACAGCGCGCCACCGACTTCCAGTGCCTCGCGGGCCTGCTGGAACATGCGCCAGGCGAGGAAGTCGCCGACCACCTGCTGCTGGTGGAACGGCGGGTTGCACAGCACCACGTCCAGCGATTGTTTCTCCTGCCCCGCCAGGCCGTCCGCAGCCTTGATCGTCACTTCGCGTTCGCCCAATGCCGCCCGCCAGTTCTCCCGCGCCGACTGCACCGCCATGTACGACTCGTCGACCAAGGTGAAATGCGCATCCGGATTGGCCAGGGCGCTGGCAATCGCCAGCACGCCATTGCCACAGCCAAGATCGGCTACGCGGGCGCGACCCAGGTCACGCGGCAGATGCGGCAGGAAGGCACGGGTGCCGATGTCCAGGCCTTCGCGGCAGAACACGTTGGCGTGGTTGACCAGCTCCAGGGGCGGCGTCTCCAGACGATAGCGACTGGGGTAGGGGGAATGTGCGAGAGGCCGTTGCGTCACAGTGGCAATCAGCAGGCGCGCTTTCTTCTGCGCCAGCGACGCCTGCACCGGGCCGATGTACTTCTCCATAAGGTCGCCGGCGGCTCTGGGCAGGTGCTTGATCATCGCCCCGGCGATCACCTGGGCGCCAGGCGCCAATTGGCCCTGCAGGCGGATCAGTTGCTCCTCGAGCAGGGCCAAGGTCTTGGGCACGCGCACCAGCACGCGGTCGAACGGGCCCTGGAAGGGCTCACTGGCCGGGATGAAGGGTACGCTGTCGAACGGCTTGCCGTTACCTGCCAGGTTTTTCTCCAGGGCCAGGTGCGCCAGGTGCGAGTCGCCGCTGCTGGTCACGTCCAGGTGCCCGGCCAGGCTGGCGGCCAGGGCGCCGAAGCTGTCGTTGAGCACCAGCACCTTGCAGCCTGCGCCTGGTGCCTGGGCGGCCATGTGTTCCAGCAGGTACTGGTCGGCGGCATCGAACGCCAGCAGCGGGTCGTTGGTTTGCTCCGGCTGGCGGATCAGGTCGAGGTCGGCGAAGGGGCTGTTGAACAGGGGCATGGCGTGGGGCTCTGCTGCGAATCCTGCCCGGCGCGCTGTGCGCGGGCTTGCGGCGGGTGATTCTACAGGGCTTTGCGTCTGTGCGGGGGGAGGGCTGTCAGAGCAGGCCTCGCAGTGCGGCGATGGCGATGGCGCCGGCTTTGTTGGAGGCGTTGGTCTTGCTTATCACACTGCGGATATGAAAATTCACGGTACTGGTCGACAGCGAGAGAATCATCGCCACGTCGGCGGCGGTCTTGCCGGCGGCGGACCACTTGAGCACTTCAAGCTCGCGTTCGCTCAATTGCGGCAGTGGGCTGTACTTCGCCAGGTGGTGCGTGCTGAGGGCGGCGTGCAAGGTGTTGCACAGCCACATCACCTGGGCGCTCTTCTCGAACAGTTCGTCACGAGTGACTGCGCCTTTGGCCCTGGAGACGCTCAACTGGCTTTCGTTGTGCTGCTGGTCGTGCACTGACTGGCTCCAGCCATGGGTCATGCCGTAGGCAGTGGCGGCCTCTCGCAGCTGAGGCACCTCGTGGAACAGTTCGTCGTTCCAGACCAGCGGCAGCGTCGTATGGTGGCATTTTGATACTGATGGATCTATCTTGATGAAGTCTTCAGCCTGGTAGCGAGCGTTCCAGGCGCTTGGGTAGTTGTTGTAGAGGATCACCTGGGGGCCACGAGCAGCCACATGCAGGTGCAGCGTCAGGCCGACGAACTCCATGTCCAGTGCCTGGGCCAGTTGCACGGCCTGGCCGAACAACCGCTGCGGTTCCTGCTCCTCCAGCAGTTGCTGGAGTTGCTCACTCTTCCAATGTGGCATCGATGAAGCTCCCTTTGCGTCTCTGGGGATCCAAAGTCAGCATTGCACGGTCCCTAGTGTAGGAAATCTCCTAACGGTGTGCTGGGTTTTTTTGTTATAGCTGCCACGCATCCTTAGTTGTTTGCGCTTGGTGCCATGGCATGCCCTACAAATCGACGGTGTTTATCTCCGCTACTTTGCGCGACACTGTGCGCACTTGATTCGTGGAGCCCGTCATGACCGCCAGCGCCGACAAATTCACCCGCCAGACCCTGCTCGGCGTCCAGCCCCTGACCCCCAACCTGTTTTCCCTGCGCGTCACCCGCGATGCAGGCTTTCGCTTCCGTGCGGGGCAGTTCGCCCGGCTGGGCGTGAGCAAGGCAGATGGCAGCGTCGTCTGGCGCGCCTATTCCATGGTGAGCGCGCCCCATGACGAACATCTCGACTTCTTTTCCATCGTGGTGCCCGGTGGGGAGTTCACCAGTGAGCTGAGCCGCTTCGGCGAAGGCGACACCCTGCTGATCGACCGGCAGGCCTTCGGTTACCTGACCCTTGACCGCTTCGTTGGCGGTCGTGACCTGTGGCTGCTGGCCACTGGCACCGGCATCGCACCGTTCATGTCGATCCTGCAGGACTTCGAGGCCTGGGAGCGCTTCGACAACATCAAGCTGGTGTATTCGGTGCGCGAGGCGAAGGAGCTGGCGTATGTCGATGAAATCGCCGCGCTGGAACAGCGCGACTACCTGGCGGAGTACGCGGGCAAGCTGCAGTTCATTCCGGTGGTCACCCGAGAGCAGCATCCGGGTGCGTTGAATGCGCGGATCACCACGTTGATCGAGAACGGTGAACTGGAAAAGGCGGCGGGGTTGGCGCTTTCGCCGGAGCATTCACGGATCATGCTGTGCGGCAACCCGGAGATGATCGACGAGACGCGCAAGGTGCTCAAGGCGCGGGACTTGCAACTGAGCCTGAGCAAGCGGCCGGGGCAGGTGGCGGTGGAGAACTACTGGTAAGGAACAATGGCGCCTTTTGGATCGCCGTCACTGGGGCCGCTGCAAAGCGGCCCCAGTCGTTTTGTGCTTCAGGGCTGGCGATTCTGCGCCTTGAGCAGGTCACGAATCTCGGTCAGCAGGGTTTCCTCGGCGCTGGGCACCGGCGGAGCGGTCGGTGCCACTGCCTCTTCGCGCTTGAGGCGGTTGATCACTTTCACACCCATGAAGATGGCGAAGGCGACGATGATGAAGTCGAGCACGGTCTGGATGAATTTGCCGTAGGCCAGCATTACGGCCGGCACATCGCCTTCGGCAGCCTTGAGCGTGATGGCCAGGTCGCTGAAGTCGACACCGCCGATCAGCAGGCCGATGGGGGGCATGATCACGTCACCGACGAAGGACGAAACGATCTTGCCGAACGCCGCGCCGATGATGATACCCACCGCCATGTCGACGACATTTCCCTTGACCGCGAAGGCCTTGAATTCACTGAGCATGCCCATGCTGTATTCCTTTGTTACGAATGGAGAGGTAAACGCAGTGTAAGCCACTAAAACGCTTCATGCGTGACGTTCGCAGCTACAGACTGTTTATAGAGCGAATAGTTTTGTCGCCCGCCGAGGGCTCCGGGGCACGTCCGTGTTCGGCTATCATGGCGGTTTTTTCCAGGAGACCCAGCCCATGGCCAAGGCCAAGCGTTTGTATGGCTGCACCGAGTGCGGCGCGACCTTCCCCAAGTGGGCCGGGCAGTGTGGCGAGTGCGGTGCCTGGAACACCCTGGTCGAGAGCATGATCGAAAGCGGCGGCGCCGCGGCACCGAGCGGGCGCACCGGCTGGACCGGGCAGCAGGCGCAGATCAAGACCCTGGCCGAAGTGAGCGTCGAGGAGATCCCGCGCTTCACCACCAGCAGCACCGAACTCGACCGTGTGCTGGGCGGCGGCCTGGTGGATGGATCGGTGGTGCTGATCGGGGGCGATCCGGGTATCGGCAAATCGACCATCCTCCTGCAGACCCTGTGCAACATCGCCGTGCAGATGCCGGCGCTGTATGTCACCGGCGAGGAGTCGCAGCAGCAGGTGGCCATGCGTTCCCGGCGCCTGGGCCTGCCCCAGGACCAGCTCAAGGTCATGACCGAAACCTGCATCGAGACCATCATCGCCACCGCGCGCCAGGAAAAGCCGCGGGTGATGGTGATCGACTCGATCCAGACCATCTTCACCGAACAACTGCAGTCGGCGCCGGGTGGCGTGGCCCAGGTGCGCGAGAGCACGGCATTGCTGGTGCGCTACGCCAAGCAGAGCGGCACGGCGATCTTCCTGGTCGGCCACGTCACCAAGGAGGGCTCGTTGGCCGGTCCACGGGTGCTCGAGCACATGGTCGACACCGTGCTGTATTTCGAGGGCGAGTCCGATGGCCGCCTGCGCCTGTTGCGCGCAGTGAAAAACCGCTTTGGCGCGGTCAACGAACTGGGCGTGTTCGGCATGACCGACCGCGGCCTCAAGGAAGTTTCCAATCCGTCGGCGATCTTCCTCAACCGCACCCAGGAAGAGGTACCCGGCAGCGTGGTCATGGCTACCTGGGAGGGCACCCGGCCGATGTTGGTGGAAGTCCAGGCGCTGGTCGACGACAGCCACCTGGCCAACCCTCGGCGGGTGACCCTGGGCCTGGACCAGAATCGCCTGGCCATGCTGCTGGCGGTGCTGCACCGGCACGGTGGCATCCCCACCCACGACCAGGACGTGTTCCTCAACGTCGTGGGTGGCGTGAAGGTGCTCGAGACTGCCTCCGACCTCGCGTTGCTGGCGGCGGTGATGTCCAGCCTGCGCAACCGGCCGTTGGCCCATGGCCTGCTGGTGTTCGGCGAGATCGGCCTGTCGGGCGAGGTGCGCCCGGTGCCCAGTGGCCAGGAGCGTCTGAAGGAGGCGGCCAAGCATGGCTTCAAGCGTGCCATCGTGCCCAAGGGCAACGCACCGAAAGAGGCTCCCGCCGGGTTGCAGGTGATTGCCGTGACCCGTCTGGAACAAGCGCTGGATGCACTATTCGAGTAGGTCATTTTCTTGTAAGTGATTCTCAATAACGAGTAGCATACCGCCACCTTGCGACCACCTCATGGAGCGCGTGTGGCGGAGTTAGACCTCAAGCGGCTGTTTCTCAAGCACGCGAAAAACCTTCAAGGCCTGCTCTCGCGCAAGGTGCGCGACCCACAGCTGGCCGCTGACCTTGTGCAGGACAGTTTCCTGCGCCTGGCCGAGCAGCAGCGTACCGAGACCATCGACAACGCCCAGGCGTACCTTTATCGCACCGCGCACAACCTGATGATCGATCACGTGCGTCAGCAGCAAAGGCGCAAGACCGACACGCTGCCCCACGAGGCTTTCGAGGCGCTCGTCGAGGATGGCCCCGGGCTCGAGGAGCAAGCCGTGCGCGAGCAGCACCTGCGTCGCCTGCAGACGATCCTTGGCGAGTTGCCCGAGCGCACCCGGGAAATCTTCCGCCTCAACCGCCTGGAAGGCATGACCCATGCCGAGGTTGCCCGGCAACTGGGGATCTCCGACAGCTCGGTGCAAAAGCATCTGGCCAAGGCCCTGGCCTATGTGATGCAGTGCCTGCAGGAAACCGAATGACCAACGGTTTACTGACAAATGCCGCTTCAGACGTCAGCCCAGACATAACCAGATCGCGAGAGAACCGTGTGAGCAGCCAGAACGAGCAAGCCATCCGCGAGCAGGCCGCCGAGTGGGTGGTGCTGGAAGGGGGCGGCCCCCTGAGCCCGGCGCAGCAGCTGGCGTTGGCGCAATGGTGCGGCAGCGATCCGCGCCATGCACGGGCCTATGCCTTCGCCCAGGCGACCTGGGCCGATCTCGGGCAGGTGGCGAGCCTGGCACCGACAACGCCGCACCGGGCGCCAGTAGCCCGGGCCGAGCGTACGCGTGGCCGGCGTCGGCCGACGCGGCTGCGCTGGGCGGTGGCCAGCAGTGCGTTGCTGCTGTTGGCAATCCTGGGTGTCGAACAAGGCCCTCGATTACTGCTCGACTGGCGTGCCGACTACGCTGCGGCTGGCGAAGTGCGCCGCGTCAGCCTACCCGATGGCAGCCAGGTCGATCTGGACAGCGGCAGTGCCGTACAGCTCGACTTCGATGGTCGGCAGCGTCGGGTGCGCCTGCTGGCGGGGGAGGCGGTGTTCAGTGCGGCGCCGGTCAGCGCGGATGAGCCGCGGCCCTTCGTGGTCGAATATGCCGGTGCCACCAGCCAGGCACTGGGCACCCGATTCGTGGTGGGCAAGGCGGGTGATGGCGGCTGGGTGGGCATGCTCGAGCACAGTGTCGACGTGCGCCTGCAAACGGCGCCGACCCAGGGTGCCGCCCATCAGATCCTGCAGGAGGGGCAGGCAGTGCGCTACGACCAGGCCCAAGGTATCCGACCATGGAGTGGCCACGATCTGCAGCGCGCCACCGACTGGCAGCGAGGTGTGCTGGTGTTCGAGCGCCAGCCTCTGGCCGAGGTGGTCGAGCGCCTGAACCGTTATCGCGATGGCCGCCTGATGGTGGTCGATGGCACGCTGGCGCAGCGGGAAGTGAGCGGGGTGTTCCGCCTCGACAACCTGGCCGTCGCCGCCGATACCCTTACCCGCGAGCTGAAGGCCAAGCGCCTGCAGTTACCGGGTTTGACCGTGATCTACTGAGTCTTTCGCAAAAACTTTCATCTGGTGTTACTGAGTTTTCCCGCGTTGCTCGTCTGACTGTTGAGATTGATTTTCATTACTAGAAAACGCCAACAGACGAGACGCGCAGTGAGCACGCAATCAACTCGACCCCTCCGGCCTCTGGGCCGCATCGCCCTTGCCGGCAGCCTGGCCCTGGGCACCTGCACCCTGCCGATGGGGATCGGCATGGTGCAGGCTGCTACCGCCGCCAGCAGCGCCAGGCACACCGTCATTCAGTTCGATATCCCTGCCCAGTCCCTCGACAGTGCCGTCCTGGCCTATGCCGAGCAGTCCGGGGTGCAGGTGTTCTTCGACAGCCGAACACTGGCTGGCTTGCAAAGCGAAGGCCTGCACGGCGGCTACAGCGTCGAAGAGGGGTTGCACCGGTTACTACGCGGCATGCCCGTACGCTATCGCTTCAGTGCTCCGGGCCAAGTAGGCCTGGAGCGCCTGGCGGAGGGTGGCCAGGTCATGGAACTGGGCGCCACCCATATTGACTCGATGCGTGACGGCGACTGGGTCTACCAGACGCCTCGCTCGGTCAGCGTGATCACCCGCGAGCAGATCGACAAACGCCCGCCGCGCCACGCTGCCGACCTGCTCGAGCAGACTGCCGGGGTGTACACAGCGGTCAACCAGCGCGACCCCGGGCTGTCGGTGAACATCCGCGGCGTGCAGGATTATGGCCGAGTCAACATGAACATCGATGGCATGCGCCAGAACTTCAGTGTCAACGGCCACCAGCAGCGCAACGGCACGATGTTCATCGACCCGGAGTTCATCCAGGGCGTGGAAATCGACAAGGGCACCTCTGCCGGTATGGGGGGCGCCGGGGTGATCGGTGGCATCGCCAGTTTCAATACCGTCGAGGCCCGTGACCTGCTGGGCGCCGGCAAGGAAGTAGGCGGTCGCCTGCGCGCCGGCCATGGAATCGGCGAGCTGGGCAATGGCACGTACTTCAACGGCAGTGCGCTGTTTGCTGCCGGCAACGAGATAGGCGACATCCTCGTCGGCTACAGCGAGCGGCACTTCGGCGACTACCGCAGCGGCACGCAGAATGCCGACAACCTGGGCACGCAGATCCGCGGCAAGCTGGAGAATCGCGAGGCCTGGAAGAGCTGGCTGCACGGTGAAGTCGGGGCGATGGACAGCATCACCCGCTCCCAACTGTCCAAGTTCGGCATCAACCTGCCTGAGCATCAGCGCCTGCAGTTCAGCTACTTCGAGACCGATGCCGACAGCAAGGATGCCTGGACCTACAACGACAGCAACAGTAACCGCTATTACTACCGGGTCACCGGGACCAATGACATCAATGCGAAGAACGCTGCAGTCGACTACAGCTTCTCGCCCGACAACGACCTGATCGATTTCAAGGCCAAGCTTTATTACGTAACCACCCGCCAGGACCGCTGGAACGCCGACAACATGTCCAGCGTGGGGACCGGCAACCGTGTCGAGGCCTATACCGACCGCTTCCAGACCGACACCTGGGGGCTGCAGGTGCAGAACACCTCGCGCTGGCACTTCGGGCAGGTCGACACCTTGAGTTTCAACTACGGCACCGAGCTGTTCCAGGACAGTTTCCGTCCCAGCACGGACCGTGTCGCCGCCCAGAACGAAGTGGAATCGCTGCCCTATGTGCAAGGTGCCAATCCCAAGGGTAAGCGGATCATGGCCAGCCTGTTCGGCAATCTCACCTACGAGCATGACGACTGGCTCAGCCTGGATGCCGGTTTGCGTTATGACCGCTACCGGCTGAGCGGCAAGACCGGCGTCACCACCTGGATGTACCCCGAGGGGGTCACCGAGGTCAGCCTTTCGCGCCAGCAGACCCATATGATCTTCGACGAGCAGACGGAGGAAGGCCGTTTCTCGCCAACCTTCGGTATTGCGGTCAAGCCAGGGCCGGACTGGTTGCAGGTCTACACCCGCTGGGGCCGTGGCTGGCGTCCGCCGGCGGTGACCGAGGTGTTCATGAGCGGCCGCCCACATGCCGGCGGCAGTGCCGAGATGGTCTATCCCAACCCGTTTCTCAAGGCCGAGGAATCGCACAACTGGGAGTTGGGGTTGAATATTTTCAAGGAGTCGCTGCTGCGCGACGGCGATCGGTTCGGCGCCAAGGTCGCCTACTTCGACACGCGCATCGACAACTTCTCGTTTCTCGACACCAATGTCTCGTTGCCCGGCAGCAGCGTGGCGGGTATCGCGCTGGGTCGCTCGGCCTACCAGAACAACCTGGAGACCACGCGCTTTCGCGGCGTGGAATACAGCCTGGATTACGACGCCGGCGCCTACTACGGGCAGCTCAGCTACACCCACATGATCGGCAGCAACGAGTTCTGCTCCAACCAGTTCTACATGGGCGGGGCACAGCGGCTGGTCAGCGCCGGCACCGTCATGCGCCCGGTCCGTGTGGGCAGCCGCATCATCATGCTGCCGGTGCGGGTATCACGCGCCGAGGGCGCCGCAGACACCAACAACATCGTCAGCTGCGGCGACATCATGGGCAACGCTTCCTATATGCCTGCAGACCGCGGTGCGCTGACCTTGGGCATGCGCCTGCTCGATCGCTCCCTGGATGTAGGCATGCGTGTGCGCTACAGCGAAGGCAATGGCGAAAACCTCAAGAGCCATACCTACAACCAGATCGATCAGGCCCAGTGGCCCCAGTACACCGTCTATGACCTGTACGCAAGCTACTGGATGACTCCCAGCCTGAACCTGGCCCTTTCCCTGGAAAATGCCACAGATGAGGCCTACTTCGTGGCGATGGGCGACGGCAACAACCTGTCGCTGGCCCGTGGTCGCACCTTGAGCGGCATGCTCGAGTACCGCTTCTGATTCAACCGGGTTTGCCCATTCGGGCGACGCGAAGGCACGGAACACGCCTTCGTCATAACTGTGCAACAACGAGGAACTGTCATGACCCTTTCCGTTAACTACGACGCCGCTTTCGCCAGCTCCACCGTCGACGATTACCTGGCCTTCTGGAGCGCCGGCTTCGTCACCGCCGGCCACGGCTACAGCAACACCGGCGGCTTCAGCAACGGCACTTTCGACGGCGACCAATACGCCACCCACGGTCGCAACAGCTCGGATTACGCCTTCATTGCCGACAGCGACAGCGCCAACGGCCTGCACTACGTGTTCGACCCATCGAAGGCACCGGGCGACAACCTCAATCACTACCTGTGGGGTTCGCTCGACAACGTTTCCCTGGGCGAAGTGCTCGGCGGCGGCAGCGGCAGCGACTTCACCCTGGGCAACTACGTGGTCAGCTTCAACGGCCTTGACCTGGATGCCGCGCAGGGCGCAGGTCGTGCCGGCAACGAAGTGCAGAGCGTGATCTACGGCCTGATGCAGGGCAACACCTCGGCCCTGGAGGGCGTGCTCGACAACCTGCTGGCCGGTTTTGGCGTGTCCACCAACAGCACCTTCGCCGAGATCGGCGCGGCCCTGGCCGCAGGCCCCGCTCACGCGGCCTCCGCCGAAGCGGTTGGCGTGCAGGCGCTGCCTGAGGACCTGGCCCTGGCGGCCTGAGCGCAGGCATGAAAAAGCGAATGGAAGGTCACCCTGCCATTCGCTGATCTGATGCACTTACCCCGCAGCCCGTGTCTTTGCCGGGCCCAGGCTGCGGCGGTGCGAATTCTGTGGCGACGATGGCGCGAATGCAATCGCCTGTCGGCGCCTTCTACGAGGTTTCCAACAAATGCGAACCGCTCCCGCCGCGGCCAACGAAGTGCTGCGGGCGCTCAAGGCCTGCCGTGCCGGGCTTGGCAACGTCGCGTTGTTCACCGCGGTGATCAATGTGCTGATGCTGGCGCCGGCGCTGTACATGCTGCAGGTCTATGACCGGGTTTTGTCGTCGCGCAACGAGATGACCCTGTTGATGCTCAGCCTCATGGTGCTTGGGGTGTTCGCCTTCATGGGGCTGCTGGAGTGGCTGCGCAGCCAGGTGGTGATCCGCCTGGGCACGCGCATGGACATGGACCTCAACCCGCGGGTGTTCGAGGCGGCCTACGAGGCAAGCCTGGCCGGGCACAAGGGTGCGGCGGGGCAGATGCTCGCCGATCTGACCGCGCTGCGCCAGTTCGCCACCGGCCAGGCGTTGTTCGCCTTCTTCGATGCGCCGTGGTTCCCGGTGTACCTGCTGGTGATGTTCATGTTCAGCCCGTGGCTGGGCCTGATGGCGCTGGCGGGCGCGGTGTTGCTGACGGTGCTGGCGTGGGTCAACGAGCGCATGACCCAGGCGCCGTTTGCACAAGCCGGGCAACTGTCGCAGCAGGCGGGCCTGGAGGCCAGCGCCAACCTGCGCAATGCCGAAGTGATCGAGGCCATGGGCATGCTCGGCGCCGTGCGCCAGCGCTGGGCACGGTTGCATCATGGGTTTCTGGCCCAGCAGAACCTGGGCAGCGAGCGCACCGCGGCGGTCACCGCGCTGACCAAGACCGTGCGCCTGGCCTTGCAGTCGCTGGTGCTCGGGCTGGGCGCCTGGCTGGCCATCGAACAGTTGATCACCCCAGGGATGATGATCGCAGGCTCCATCCTCATGGCCCGCGTGCTGGCGCCGATCGACCAGTTGATCGGTGCCTGGCGCCAATGGAGCGGTGCGCGCCTGGCCTATCAACGCCTGAGCGAGTTGCTGCAGGCCCAGCCGCCGCGGCCGGCGGGCATGCCGCTGCCGCCACCGCTCGGCAAGCTCACGGTCGAGCAGGTGGGCGCGACGCAGCCGGGCAGCAGTCGCCTGTGCCTGAGCAACCTGGGCTTCGCGCTGCCAGCGGGCGAGTCGCTGGGGATCATCGGCCCTTCCGGGTCGGGCAAGTCGACCCTGGCGCGGCTGCTGGTCGGCGCTGGCGCGCCGATCGCTGGCAAGGTGCGCCTGGACGGCGCCGACTTGCGGACCTGGGACCGTGGCGCGCTGGGTCAGCACATCGGCTACCTGCCGCAGGATGTGCAACTGTTCGCCGGCAGCATCGCCGACAACATTGCGCGACTGGGGCTTGTCGACGCCCAGCAGGTGGTCGCCGCGGCGCAACTGGCGGGCGTGCACGACATGATCCTCGCCTTGCCGGATGGCTATGACACGCTGCTGGGGGAGGGCGGCATGGGGCTTTCCGGTGGTCAGCGCCAGCGCATCGGCCTGGCACGCGCGCTGTACGGGCTGCCGGCGCTGATCGTGCTCGACGAACCTAACTCCAACCTCGATGACGCTGGTGAGCGGGCGCTGGTCGAGGCCATTGCCAGGCTGCGCGAGCACAAGCGCACGCTGATCCTGATTACTCACAAGTCTTCGCTGCTGGCCGGCCTGGACAACCTGTTGATGCTCAAGAGCGGCCAGTTGCAGGCCTTCGGCCCCACCGCCAGGGTACTGCAGGACGCCCAACGGGCCGCTCGGCCCGCCCCCTCCACCGCCCGCAACCCCATCGGCCTGAACGTCACGTTCGGCCAGCCAAGAGCCTGACTTCATGAGCGTACACGCCCTCTCCACGCAAAAGACCGAGGCAAGCCTGCTCAGCCTCGATGAACACCGGCCGGGCCGTGTCGGCCGCTGGCTGGTGCTGGCAGGTTTCGGCGGCTTTCTGCTGTGGGCCGCGCTGGCGCCCTTGGACAAGGGCGTGCCGGTCAGCGGCAGCGTGATGGTCGCCGGTAGCCGCCAGGCAGTGCAGCACCCCACGGGCGGGGTGATCGAGCAGTTGCTGGTGCGTGACGGTGACACGGTGAACGCCGGCCAGGTGCTGCTGCGCATGGACGCGACCCAGGCCCAGGCCCAGGTCGGCTCGTTGCGGGTGCAGTACGTCAACGCCCGCGCCGGGGAGGCGCGCCTGTTGGCCGAGCGCGATGGTCGGGCGACGCTTGCCTATCCCGAAGACCTGCAGGCCCAGGCACACCTCCCCTGGGTCGCCACGGTGCTGGAAGGGCAGCGCCAGCTGCGTGGCAGCCGGGCCCAGGCGCTGGACATGGAGCTCGGCGGCCTGCGTGAGAGCATTGCCGGTGCCGAAGCCTCGCTGCAGGGGCTGCAGGGTTCGCTGGCCAGCAAGCAGGCCCAGCGCGATGCACTGGACGAGCAGTTGCGCGGCCTGCGCGAGCTGGCGCGGGACGGCTATATCGCCCGCAATCGCTTGCTCGACAGCGAGCGCCTGCTAGCTCAGGTCAATGGCTCGATCGCCGAGGACTTCGGCAACATCGGCCGCACCCGGCGCCAGGTGCTGGAGCTGAAGCTGCGCATCGGCCAACGCCAACAGGAGTACCAGAACGAGGTGCGCCAGCAACTCGCCGAGCTGCAGGCCAGCGCAGAGGACCTGGGCAACCGCCTGCGCAGCGCCGAATTCGAACTGGCCCATGCCCAGGTGCGGGCCCCGGTGGCCGGTACGGTGGTCGGCCTCAGTGTGTTCACCAATGGCGGGGTCATCGCCCGCGGCCAGCAACTGATGGAGATCGTGCCGCGCGATGCGCCTTTGCTGGTCGATGCGCGGGCCTCGGTGGAGATGATCGACCGCCTGCGCCCTGGCCTGCCAGTGGAGCTGATGTTCGTGGCGTTCAACCAGAGCACCACGCCGCGGGTGGACGGCGAGGTGACCCTGGTCTCGGCCGACCGCCTGGTGGACGAGAAGACCCATCAGCCCTACTACCAGGTACGTATTAAGGTCAGCGAACAGGGCCTTGGGCAACTGGCGGGCCTGGATATTCGCCCTGGCATGCCAGTGGAGGCCTTCGTTCGTACCGGCGAACGCTCGATGCTCAATTACCTGTTCAAGCCTTTGGCCGACCGGGTGCACGTTGCCCTGGCGGAGGAGTAAGTGTAATGCCGGTATCTTTGCGTTTCGCAGGCCTGTTTCTGCTGCTCACCAGTCTCTCGGCGCAGGCCCTTGACCTGGGTGATGCCTATGCCCTGGCCCTGCGCAACGACCCGACCTGGCAGGGTTCGATCGCCGAGCGTGAGGCCGGGCTCGAAAACCGTCTGATCGGCCGCGCTGGACTGTTGCCGAAACTGTCATACCGCTACAACCGCGCCCGCAACGACTCGGAGGTGACCCAGCGCAACCCGTCTGGCAACGTGACCACCCAGCGTGATTACCGCAGCTACAGTTCGGCCCTGACCCTCGAGCAGCCGCTGTTCGACTATGCCGCCTGGAGTGACTACCGCCGTGGCGTGGCCCAGGCCGCGCTGGCCGACGAACGCTACCGTGGTCGTGGCCAGGAACTGATGGTGCGGCTGTTCGGCGCCTACAGCGAAGCGCTGTTCGCCAATGAACAGATCGCCCTGGCCCAGGCCCAGCGGCGTACCTTTGCCGAACAACTGACGCTCAACGAACAACTGGTCAAAGGTGGCGAGGGTACCCGCACCGATGTGCTCGAGACCCAGGCCCGCTACGAGTTGGCCCAGGCCCAGGAGATCGAGGCAGGGGACAATCTCGATGCGGCGTTGCGGGCGTTACAGGCGATCATCGGCGAGCCGGTAGAGGTCGATGACCTGGCGCCGATGACCGGTGATTTTCGCGTCCAGCCACTGAAGCCCGCGCGTTTCGAGCCCTGGCGCGACCTGGCTGTTGCCCGCAACGCCGAGCTGGCCAGCCAGCGCCATGGGCTGGAGGTCGCCGAGCAGAACATCGAGCGTCAGCGGGCCGGTCATCTGCCCTCGTTGAGTGCCTATGCCAGCAAGGGTATATCCAGCTCCAGCGCCGAGAGCAGCTATAACCAGCGCTATGACACCGACAGCATCGGCGTGCAGTTGAACGTGCCGCTGTTCGCCGGTGGCGGCGTGTCCGCGTCGGTGCGCCAGGCCCGGGCCCAGCGGGATGCCGCGGGCTTCGAGCTGGATGCGCAACTGCGCGACACGGTCAACCAGTTGCGTCGACAGTTCAACCTGTGCGCCAGTGGCACGGCGAAGATCCGCGCCTACGACCTGGCGGTCAAGGCGGCCACCGCCTTGGTGCAGGCCACGCGCAAGAGTGTGCAAGGCGGTGAGCGGGTCAACCTCGATGTGCTGGATGCCGAGCAACAGCTGTTCGGCGCCAGGCGCGACCTGGCCCAGGCGCGGCATGAGTACCTGCGGGCCTGGTTGCAGCTGCGCTATCTGGCGGGGGTGCTGGAGGCCGGTGATCTGAATGTGTTGAATCGGTACTTCGTGGCGCACGGCTAGGGCGATCGTGGTAGCGCGCTCGCTTTCACGCATCTGTTCAGACAAAAAAGGAGCCGACGATGCGCGTCGGCTCCCCTCGATGACCGTCCTGGTCAGCGATCAGTGTTCGGCAACCGCCTTGCGCCTGGGCGTCTCGTTGCCGTGCTCGTCCAGTTCCAGCACCGGTACCTCGTTGCCTTCGGCGTCGAACAACTTGCCATCCTTGAAGTAGTCGCCATCGCGCAGGGCCGAGATATCGGAGTACTGGATGGTGCGCTCGTAGGCCGCGGCGAACACCGACTGGTTTTCCGAGTTGCCGGTGGTGAAGTGGTTGAACATCAGGTTCAGCAGAATCGCCATGATCGCCGCCGAGCTGATGCCGGAGTGGAAGATGGTTTCGAACCAGCTGGGGAAGCTGTGGTAGAAGTTCGGCGCCGCGATCGGGATCATGCCGAAGCCCAGCGAGGCGGCGACGATGATCAGGTTGACGTTGTTCTTGTAGCTGACTTTCGACAGGGTGCGGATGCCGCTGGCGGCCACGGTGCCAAACAGCACGATACCGGCGCCGCCGAGTACCGGGGTAGGCACTGCCGCAATCACCCGGCCCATGATCGGCAGCAGGCCGAGCACCACCAGGATCACGCCGCCGGTGGCCACCACATAGCGGCTCTTCACGCCGGTCACTGCCACCAGGCCCACGTTCTGGGCGAAGGCGCTCTGGGTGAACGAACCGAAGATCGGCGCCAGGATACTCGATGCCATGTCGGCGCGCAGGCCGTTGCCCAGGCGCTTGGAGTCGACCTTGGTGTCGATGATCTCACCGACCGCCAGGATGTCCGCCGAGGTTTCCACCAGGGTCACCATGATCACGATGCACATCGACAGGATCGCGGCGATGTGGAAGGTCGGCATGCCAAAGTGGAACGGGGTGGGGAAGGCGAAGATCGGGCCTTCGGTGACCTTGCTGAAATCAGCCATGCCCAGCGACCAGGCGATCAATGTGCCGGCGACCATCGCCAGCAGGATCGACAGGCGCGAAATGCTCGCGCTGCCCAGCTTGCTCAGCAGCAGGACGATGGCGAAGGTCAGTGCCGCCAGGCCGATGTTGGCCATGCTGCCGAACTCTGGCGATGCGCTGTTGCCGCCCATCACCCAGCGGGCCGCGACGGGCATCAGGGTGAGGCCGATGGTGGTGATGACGATGCCGGTCACCAGGGGCGGGAAGAACTTGGTGATACGCGAGAACACCGGGGTAATCAGGAACCCGATCAACGAGGCTGCCATTACCGCGCCCAGCACCGCCGGCAGGCCACCGCCGCCCTGGCTGCCGAGAATCGCGCCCATGGTCGCCACACCCGCGAACGATACGCCCTGGACCAATGGCAGCTGGCAGCCGAAGAACGGCAGCCCAAGGGTCTGCAGCAATGTCGCAAGGCCACCGGCGAACAACGAGGCAGCGATCAGCAGGCCGATCTCCGCCGGGGCCAGGCCGGCGGCCTGGCCAAGGATCAGGGGTACGGCGACGATCCCTCCATACATGGTCAGGACATGCTGCAGCCCGTAGGCCAGGTTGGCGCCGAGGCCGAGGTTTTCGTCCTCGGGGCGCGGGGCGGGAGACGTGCTGGGGGACGTGGTCATTGGAGCAGGCTCTCTGTTTATTGTTGTGTCGCTACTGTAGACAACTAGTGCAAATAATTGCCACTAAAATTGTATACAAAGTTTTGATTGTAGCGCCGTAACGGGTGCGTCCAAGGTGCCTGAAACCTGGATGCACATTACGTTCCAACCTGCGAGAGACTGTTCCAGAGGGGTGTGTACAAAGAGGCTGGTAATGGCAGGAAAGCTGTCTGGCTGGACAAGAAAGCTGTCACAGCCAGATCATTAGCAAGCTAAGAGATATCAATCTTCGATGAGTTCGCGCAGCTCACGCATCATTTCGGTGCTGTCTGCCAGGTTCAATTCCACAAGACGGTGCAGATGAGTCATCGAATCGACATCTATGAACAGGCAGATAAAACCCAGCCGGGCGGACTCGTCGTGGCGCAGTTCGACCTGCATCCTGACCTGGGTTTTCTTGTCGTCGAGGTGGATGATCGCGTCGAAGTCCTGGGTGGGGTCGGCATCCCAGGGGCTTGGGCGCTCTACCAGCAAGCCCTTAAGCGACAGGTCCAGCAGTTTCACCAGCCAGCGACGTTCGCCCTGGCGCAGTTCGGTAGGGGCATCGAAGGCGATGCGCTGGAAGCGGCGGCGTTCGTCGTGGGCGTTCATGCTGGTTTCTCCGGGTGACATCCTGACTATAGTGAGTTTGGTATGTGCATCAGGTACGGCAATCTGGCCGCAGAGGCTCTAGACCAAAGCAAGTGTGGCAATGCGTCTTGACTGGCCCTAGACTCGATGGGCGGTCTTTCCAATCCACCAGCTGGAAGTAAACCATGAACAACAATAATAGCCTGCTACGCCACATTCCGTGGCTGGCGCTGGCAGTCATAGGGGCCTGCGCGCTGGGTGTGGTTGCCCTGCGTCGCGGTGAGGCGATCAACGCCTTGTGGATCGTGGTCGCGGCAGTGGCCATCTACCTGGTTGCCTACCGTTACTACAGCCTGTTCATCGCCACCAAGGTGATGCAGCTCGACCCCCGCCGGGCCACGCCCGCGGTACTCAACAACGATGGCCTGGACTACGTCCCGACCAACAAGCACATCCTCTTCGGCCACCACTTCGCCGCCATCGCCGGCGCGGGCCCGCTCGTGGGCCCGGTGCTCGCCGCGCAGATGGGCTACCTGCCCGGCACGCTGTGGCTGATCGCCGGCGTGGTGCTGGCCGGCGCGGTGCAGGATTTCATGGTCCTGTTCCTCTCCACCCGTCGCAACGGCCGCTCGCTGGGCGACATGGTCCGTGAGGAGATGGGCCGCATTCCCGGCACCATCGCCCTGTTCGGTTGTTTCCTGATCATGATCATCATCCTCGCGGTGCTGGCGCTGATCGTGGTCAAGGCCCTGGCCGAGAGCCCGTGGGGCATGTTCACGGTGATCGCGACCATCCCGATCGCGATGTTCATGGGCATCTACATGCGCTACATCCGCCCGGGCCGCATTGGTGAAATCTCCATCGTCGGCGTGGTCCTGCTGCTGCTGTCGATCTGGCTGGGGGGCCAGATCGCCGCGGATCCGGTGTGGGGCCCGGCGTTCACCTTCACTGGCGTGCAGATCACCTGGATGCTCGTGGGCTACGGTTTCGTCGCCGCGGTGCTGCCGGTGTGGCTGGTACTGGCGCCGCGCGACTACCTGTCGACCTTCCTCAAGATCGGCACGATCGTCGGCCTGGCCATCGGTATCCTGATCATCGCGCCCGAGCTGAAGATGCCGGCGCTGACCCAGTTCACCGACGGTACCGGCCCGGTCTGGAAGGGCACCCTGTTCCCGTTCCTGTTCATCACCATCGCCTGCGGCGCGGTGTCCGGCTTCCACGCGCTGATCTCCTCGGGGACCACGCCCAAGCTGCTGGACAACGAAACCAACGCCCGTTACATCGGCTACGGCGGCATGCTGATGGAGTCGTTCGTCGCCATCATGGCCATGGTTGCCGCCTCGGTGATCGAGCCTGGCGTGTACTTCGCCATGAACAGCCCGGCCGCAGTGGTCGGTGCCGACGTCGCCTCGGTGGCGCAGACCGTCAGCAGCTGGGGCTTCCTGATTACCCCCGAGCAACTGGAGGCGGTCGCCCGTGACATCGGGGAGCACACCATCCTGGCTCGTGCCGGTGGTGCGCCAACACTGGCGGTCGGTATCGCGCAAATCCTTCACCAGGTGCTGCCGGGTGAGAACACCATGGCGTTCTGGTACCACTTCGCCATTCTGTTCGAGGCACTGTTCATCCTCACCGCCGTGGACGCCGGTACCCGTGCCGGGCGCTTCATGCTACAGGACCTGCTGGGCAGCTTCGTCCCGGCGCTCAAGCGCACCGAGTCGTGGGGGGCCAACCTGCTCGCGACCGCCGGTTGCGTGGCGATGTGGGGCTACCTGCTGTACCAAGGCGTGATCGATCCGCTGGGGGGGATCAACACCTTGTGGCCGCTGTTCGGTATCTCCAACCAGATGCTGGCCGGTATCGCCCTGATGCTTGGCACCGTGGTACTGATCAAGATGAAGCGTCAACGCTACATCTGGGTCACCCTGGTACCTGCGGTATGGCTGCTGATCTGCACCACCGCCGCGGGCCTGATCAAGCTGTTCGACCCGAACCCGGCTGTGGGCTTCCTGGCCCTGGCCAAGAAGTACAGCACCGCGCTGGACGCCGGCCAGGTGCTGGCGCCTGCCAAGGACATCGGCCAGATGCAGCATGTGATCTTCAACGCCTACACCAACGCCGGCCTGACGATCCTGTTCCTGGTGGTGGTGTTCAGCATCCTGTTCTTCGCCCTCAAGGTCGGCTATGCCGCCTGGGGCCGCAAGGAGCGCAGCGACAAGGAAACCCCGTTCCAGGCTTTGCCTGACGCTTGAGAGGAATGCCGCGATGTTCAACGACCTGGGTCGACTGGGCAAGTATCTGGGGCAGGCCGCCCGCCTGATGGTCGGCATGCCCGATTACGACAACTATGTCGAGCACATGCAGACCAAGCACCCGGACAAGCCGGTGATGAGCTACGAGGCGTTCTTCCGCGAGCGCCAGGAAGCGCGTTATGGTGGCAAGTCCGGGCCCAAGTGCTGTTGAACCCGCGACACGCATGAACCAGTGGGAGCCCGGGCAACCGGGCTCCCACTTTCATTTTCAGCTGCAGGAGACAACCGCGTGCAAACGCCGATTCCCGTTACCGTGCTGACCGGCTTTCTCGGCGCCGGCAAGACCACCCTGCTCAAACATATGCTCAAGGCCGAGCACGGCCTGAGGCTCGCCGTGATCGAGAACGAGTTCAGCGAGGCAGGCATCGACAGCCAACTGCTGGGCGATGAACCGGTGCAGGTGATGACCCTGGCCAACGGCTGTGTGTGCTGCAGCATCCATGGCGACCTGACCCGTGCCCTGTACCTGCTGCTCGAACGCCTGGACGCCGGCGAGATCGCCTTCGATCGCCTGGTGATCGAGTGCACGGGTCTCGCCGACCCTGCACCCGTGGCACAGACCTTCTTCATCGACGAAGAGCTGCGCGAGCGCTATATCCTCGATGGCATCATCACCCTGGTCGACACCGCCCACGCCGAACTGCACCTGACCCAGGCCATCGCCCAGGCCCAGGTCGGCTTTGCCGACCGCCTGCTGCTGAGCAAGACCGATCTGGTCGAGCCGCAGGTGGTCGATGCCCTGCGCGAGCGCCTGGCGCGCATCAATGGCCGGGCGGCGATCCGCGTGGTCGAGCATGGGCGTATCGACTTGGCCGAGCTGCTCGATGTGCGGGGGTTCAACCTCAACCCGGACCTGGGCATCAGCCCCGGGCCCAGCTTGCGCCCGGTCCTCAAACCCGCCACCCCGGATCGCATTTCGACGCTGGTGCTGCGCACTGAAACGCCGTTGGATATCGATCGGCTCAGCGACTTCATGAACGAGCTGCTGGAGCAGCACGGCAAGCAGCTGTTGCGCTACAAGGGCGTGTTGAATATCGCAGGTGAAGATCGCCGTTTGGTGTTCCAGGGAGTGCTGAAGCTGTACGGCTTCGACTGGGACGCCGAGTGGAAGGAAGGCGAGCTGCGGGAAAGCGTGATGGTGTTCATTGCCGATGAGCTGCCGGAAGAAAGGATTCGGTCTGGTTTCGAAGCTTTGAGCCACGCCTGATTGAGATACAGCCGACTGTTCGATGCCGCCGTAAGGCGGCATTTTTTTGGCCTCGTTTCAGCGATCAGGCCAGTCGAGGTGGCCGCTTGCAGGATGTACTTTTTTTGGTACACTTGGCCGCGTCGGATCTAAAAATAAAGGTGCAGTTCTTCCGTAGTGCGTCGGGTAATGAGCCCGTGAGGGAGTGGCTAAAGGGCTTGGCACGTGAAGAACGCTATCTGATTGGCATGGAAATCAAGACCGTTCAGTTGGGATGGCCACTTGGCATGCCCTTGGTCAGAAAGCTGGAGCACGGGCTTTGGGAAATCCGTATCGACATGGGGCATGTCGTTGCCCGTGTACTGTTCACGATCATGGATGGCGTGATGTTCATGCTCCATGGATTCATCAAGAAAAGCCAGAAAACGCCTTCAGCAGATCTGGCTCTGGCCAGGCAACGCAAGGCCAGCTTACGGAGGTCAACTACATGAACCCGCATATCGGTTCGAACTTCGATGATTTTCTCGCCGAAGAGGGCATCCTCGAAGAGGTCACGGCGGCTGCGCTGAAACGGGTGATCGCCTGGCAACTGACGCAGGCGATGAAGCAGCAAAAGATCAGCAAGAAGGCCTTGGCCGAGCGTATGCACACCAGCCGGGCGGCGGTCGATCGAGCCTTGGATCAGACTGACGCTGGCATGACCTTGGCAACACTGGCCAGCGCAGCCAGGGCCTTGGGGCAGCGCGTGGAAATACGTCTCGTGCCGGATGTCTCACCAGCCCGATGAAGCACAAACATGAAAAAGCCCGGCACAAGGCCGGGCTTCTTCATTTCAGGCGTCTGCCAATCAGTTGCCGTACACCGGCAGCTTCTTGCAGATGGCCTTGACCTTTTCACGCACGGCGTCGATCACCGCTTCGTTGTTCAGGTCGGCCAGGATGTCGCAGATCCAGCCAGCCAGTTCGCGGCACTCGGCTTCCTTGAAGCCACGGGTGGTGACGGCTGGGGTGCCGAAACGCAGGCCCGAAGTGACGAACGGCGAACGTGGGTCGTTCGGCACCGAGTTCTTGTTGACGGTGATGAAGGCCTTGCCCAGGGCGGCGTCGGCGTCCTTACCGGAGATTTCCTGCTTGATCAGCGACAGCAGGAACAGGTGGTTCTCGGTGCCGCCGGAGACGACGTCGAAGCCACGCTCGATGAACACGCTGGCCATGGCCTGGGCGTTTTTCACGACCTGCTGCTGGTAGGCCTTGAACTCAGGCTGCAGGGCTTCCTTGAAGCAGATCGCCTTGGCGGCGATTACGTGCTCCAGCGGGCCGCCTTGGGCGCCCGGGAAGACGGCGGAGTTCAGCTTCTTCTCGATGTCGGCGTTGGCACGGGCCAGGATCAGGCCGCCACGTGGACCGCGCAGGGTCTTGTGGGTGGTGGTGGTGACCACGTCGGCGAACGGCACAGGGTTCGGGTATACGCCAGCGGCGACCAGGCCGGCCACGTGGGCCATGTCGACGAACAGGTAGGCACCGACCTTGTCGGCGATTTCGCGGAAGCGTGGGAAATCCAGCACTTGCGAGTAGGCGGAGAAGCCGGCAACGATCATCTTCGGCTTGTGCTCGACAGCCAGGCGCTCGACTTCGTCGTAGTCGATCAGGCCGTTGGCGTCGATGCCGTACTGGATGGCGTTGTACAGCTTGCCCGAGGAGGAAACGCTGGCACCGTGGGTCAGGTGGCCGCCGTGGGCCAGGCTCATGCCCAGGATGGTGTCACCGGCCGACAGCAGGGCCAGGTAGACGGCGGCATTGGCCTGGGAACCGGCGTGCGGCTGGACGTTGGCGTAGTCGGCGCCGAACAGCTCCTTGGCGCGGTCGATGGCCAGCTGCTCGACGACGTCGACGTACTCGCAACCACCGTAGTAGCGCTTGCCTGGGTAGCCTTCGGCGTACTTGTTGGTCAGAACCGAACCCTGGGCCTCCATGACCGCCGGGCTGGTGTAGTTTTCCGAAGCGATCAGCTCGATATGCTCTTCCTGGCGCAGGGCTTCTTGCTGCATGGCTTCGAAGAGCTCGGCGTCGTACTTGGCAATGGTCAAATCACGGCTGAACATGGCGGTCCTCAAGGATCGGGCAGAATTGGGGGAGCATTCTAACCGATTGATTCGCCGCTGGCATATGAAGTGGCATCAAGTCGCGGACCAATGGGCTTCATGTTGCAGGCCGCGTGGCGACTGGGCTGGAGTTGACTTCTAGGTCCGGTTTTTTCCAGGCTCTTAAGAGGTCTGCGTGGGGGCGAAGGGCCCGCGCAGCGACTACTGGAACATGAACAACGTCTCGTTGCTGAACTGTGCCTCGAACTGGTTGGCCGGCATCGGCCGGCCGAACAGGTAGCCCTGCACCTCGTCGCAACCGTGCTCGCGCAGAAACTCCAGCTGCTCGTGGGTCTCAACCCCTTCGGCGATTACCGCGAGATTGAGGCTGTGGGCCATGGCAATGATCGCCCGGGCGATCTGCGCGTCCTGCTCGCCTTCGGGCAGGCCATCGACGAAGGTACGGTCGATCTTCAGTACGTCGATGGGGAACTGCTTGAGGTAGTTGAGCGACGAGTAGCCGGTGCCGAAGTCGTCGACCGCGATGCTCAGGCCCAGGTTCTTCAGGCTGTCGAGGATCTGCATGGCCTCGTTGACCTCGCGCATCAGGATGCTTTCGGTCAGTTCCAGCTCCAGGCACGCCGGCGGCAGCCCGGTTTCATCGAGGATGGTGGCGATGCGGGTGCCCAGCTGGCCGTCGGAGAACTGCCGGGCGGAAATGTTCACCGACACCTTGGGTACCCGCACTTTCTGCTGGTGCCAGGCCTTGAGCTGGCGGGAGGCCTCGCGCAGCACCCAGTCACCGACGTCGACCACCAGGCCCAGTTCCTCGATCACCGGGATGAAGTCGCCCGGCGGCACCAGGCCGCGGGTTGGGTGACGCCAGCGCAGCAGCGCCTCGGCACCGGTCAGGCGTTTGCCGTCGCCGCTGAACTGCGGCTGGTAATAGAGGATGAACTCGTTCTGCTCCAGGGCATGGCGCAGGTCGCTCTCCAGCTCCAGGCGCTCCAGGGCGCTGGCGTTCATGTCCGCCTGGTAGAACTGGAAGTTGTTCTTGCCGCGCTCCTTGGCGTGGTACATGGCCGTGTCGGCGTTCTTCATCAGCTGGCTGAGCTCGCTGCCATCCTGGGGGCTCAGGGCGATGCCGATACTGGCGGTGACGAAGAATTCGCGGTTTTCCAGGACGAAGGGAGTGACCAGCCCGTCGAGGATGTGCTCGGCGACATGGATGGCGCGGTTGAGCGCCTGCTCGCGGCTGGCCTTGGGCTGCAGCAGCAGGGTGAATTCGTCGCCGCCCATGCGCGCCACGGTGTCGTCGTCGTCGACGCAGGCCAGCAGGCGCTCGGCCATGTCCTTGAGCATGCGATCGCCCGCCGCATGGCCAAGGGAGTCGTTGATCGGCTTGAAGCGGTCGAGGTCGAGGAACATCAGCACTACCCAGGCCTTCTGCCGCTCGGCCTGTTGCAGGGCCGTGTACAGGCGGTCCTGGAACAACGTGCGGTTGGGCAGGTGGGTGAGGGCGTCGTAGTAGGCCAGACGGTGGATGCGCTGCTCGCTGGCCTTGCGTTCGCTGATGTCGGTGAAGAAGCACACATAGCTGGCCAGGTCGCCTTCATCGTCGAGCACCGCAGTGATGCCTACCCACGCCGGATAGTGTTCGCCGTTGCGCCGCTTCAGCCAGACCTCACCTTCCCAGCTGCCGCGCTGGCTCAGTTGCTTGAGCACGTAGCCTTGCTGGGCGTTCTGTTGCTGCTCGACGGTGAGCATGCCGGGGAGCTGGTCGAGCACCTCGGCCACGGCATAGCCGCTGACGCGGGTGAACGCTTCGTTAGCCTGGACGATATAGCCGGCCGGGTCGGTGATGAGGATCGCCGAGGTGGAGTGCTCGAACACGGTCGCGGCCATGCGCAGGTCTTTTTCGGCCCGGCGTTGCTGGCTGATGTCGCGGCCCACGCCGAGCACCCCCTCGAAGCGCTCGTGTTCGTCCCACACCAGCACCAGGCGCAGCTCGATGGGGATCTTGCGGCCGTCGGCGCGCAGGCAGTCGAACAGGAACAACTGCGTAGGCAGGGTGCTGCGTAACTGGGCCAATTGCGTGCTGTCGTCCAGCACCTGGCTGACGCGCTCGAGCAGGTTGTAGACACCGCTGAGCTGGGCCGGGTTGGCAATGATCGACTGCCAGCCGTTGGCGAAGATCCAGTCGGCCTGGTAGCCAAGCACCGCCTGCACCGAAGGGCTGACATAGTTGAGCTGCAGCTGGCTGTCGGTGGAGAAGATCACGTCGCTGATGCTCTCGGCGAGCATGCGGTAGCGCTGTTCGCTGTCGCGCAGGGACTCGCTGGCCTCGATCTGCACGGTGACATCCTTGCCCACGCCGATGATGCGCGTGACCAGGCCTTCACTGTCGCGGGTCAGCACCTGCTCGCGGATGTCGTAGCAACGCCAGCCGCCATCGCGGTGGCGGAAGCGCAGCTGGCAGTGCAGTGACTGGCCGTAGCCGGTGTCACGCTGCTGCTGGCGCAGGTCGCGGTAGTGCTCGGCGTCGCCGGGATGCAGGAGCATCTCCCAGAAGCGGTCGCCCATCTGCGCCAGTTCCGCGCGGTCGTAACCCAGGGTCTGGCCAAGGTGGCGGTTGCTGAAGATCATCCGCTGGCTGTCAACGTCCTGCACGTAGAGTTGGTCGGGCACGGTGCGTACCACGTCCGACCAGAAGCCCTCGCGTTCGAGCAGCGACAGCTCCACCTGCTTGCGGCTGGTGATGTCGCTGATACTCAGGATCACTGCCTGGTAGTCGCGACGCTGCTGTGGCAGGCGGGCCATCAGCCACAAGTGCAGTTCGCCGCCCAGCGGGGCCGGCAGGCGCACCTCCAGCTCGAGCTGCGGGCGCTCTTCGATCAACGCGTCGATCAACTGCATGCCGACACTGTCGCGGCCGTCGCCACTGCCATCGATCAGGCGCTGCCAGGCGCCTTCGTGGCAGTCGACGTTGAGCAGTTGGCGGGCCACCTGGTTGATCTCGGTGATCTTCAGCTCCGTGAGCAGCGAGCGGCGCAGCTTGGTGTCCAGGGCCAGGCTCTGCTTGAGCGCGGCGCGGTTGCGCAGGTGGTAGCGGTCGAGCTGCCCCGGCAGGCTCGAAAGATCGAGCACGCACAGGGCCACGCCGGTGCCCTCGAAAATTTCCTGGTAACGCCGGCGGTCTTCCTGCAAGGCGCGTTGGCGGCGGCGCATGTTGATCAGCGCCAGCACCGGCAGCAGTGCGCAGAACAGCACCAGCACGCATTTGCCGAGCAGCGCCGGCAGCAGCCTGTCGCGGGCCAGGCCGGCATCGAACAGGCCACGCAGTTGCCAGGTGCTGTTGTCGATGAAGGCAAGCATCACGCTTTGCAGAGGCTCTTCGCTGGTCTGCCGGTCCCCATGGCGCTCGATGACCGCGCCGCTGCGGCTGTTTTCCAGCAGCCACAAGGGATGGGTGGGGCCGTCAAGATGACGGGTCAGCTCCTGGTAGTAGTCGGGGCTCAGGCGCAGCAACCAGTACCCGCGATCTTGCTCGGTCGGCTGGCGCAGCAGCAGGTAGACCCGCTGATTGTCGGCATCGTTGCCATAGAAAAATGCACGGCCCTGGTTCAGTTGCAGCAGGTCGTCAATCAGCTGACGGTCGGGTGAGCCAGCGAGGGTGTCACTGCGCACCTGCCCGGTGGCGTCAAGCCAGGCCAGGTCGCGCAGGGCCGGCAGGCGGGCCTGCAAGGTGGCGAGCAGGCTTGGCAGGGCGGCAGGCGCCGGAGGTTTGACGTAGGGCTGGACCAGGTTCAACGATTGCTGGGCCTTCAGCGCCATGTTCAGGCTCAGGTGGTCGGCCAGTTCGGCGCTGGTGGCCAGGCTTTGCTGGCGCAGGTCGTCTTGGGTATGGCGGAACTGGGCGAACAGTTGCCATAGCAGCAGACCCAGCAGAACCAGGGCGAGCAGGGCCAAAGCCCCCTTGAGCGAGCCACGCAGGTGTGTGCCGGCCGTGGAATCGGCAGGACGCAGGGATGACGGTTGCGTGAGATTGGTCAAGCGTTGGGTCCTGCGATTGGGCTGACGATGGCAGGGGTTGCGTTCTCGCGGCATGCACGGCCCGTGCCGTGGTTGCTGGGCGCACTATAAGACGCATGCGGGAAGCCGACTAGCATGCCTTCAAATATGGCAAAGTGCCAGTCCGCATGTCCGATGTCGGGCGGCAGTTGGTCATGCCGGTTCGGCAAGTCCCTGCAACCTGTGCGAGAATGCCGCCCGCTTCATAGTCAACGCATCGGAGATGTACGGTTTTGGTTACCCACTATTCCACCAATGGCCTCGATTCCGCCTGCGGGCGTAGCAGTGAGACGCTGGTCAGCACTGCCGTGGCCGAGGACGTATCCTGCAAGACCTGCCAGCGCTCGCTGGCCAAGCCGGACGCGGCTGCCGCCAGTGCCAACAAGACGCCGTCGCTGGCCGAGTTGCGCAAATCGGCCAAGGCTGCCGCCGAGCCGGTCGCACAGGTTGCCGCTCAACCCACCGCCAAGCCCACTGCCGCGCCTGCCAAGGCCGTGAGCAAGCCGGCTGGCAAACCTGCCTGCAGTGGCGGCTTCAGCGTCAAGTCCGCCTGGGCCGCGCGCCTGGCCGAGCAGTCGGACCGTTGCCGCCTGCCACGTGGCAAGGCCAGGCAGTCGCACGTCTGAGCCCGCGCCAAGCCCGCCCCACCCGTGCCGGCGTGGGCGCGGGCTTGCCCCGCGAAGGCCGCCGAGCGGTCCCGCCATCTACCTCATCTGTGCAACGCCGCGACTTGGCGTAGAATGGCCCACTTTGTTCAATGACCCCGTAATCACATCCCCTGGCCAATGCCGGGGCGCGTGTCTTTACCTATCTGATAGAGGGCTTGGTTTTGGCTCAATACGTCTACACCATGCATCGGCTGAGCAAGGTCGTGCCGCCGAAGCGGGAAATTCTCAAGAACATTTCCCTGTCGTTCTTCCCGGGCGCCAAGATCGGAGTGCTGGGCCTGAACGGCGCGGGTAAATCGACCCTGCTGCGGATCATGGCGGGCGTCGACAAGGAATTCGACGGCGAAGCCCGTCCGATGCCCGACATCAACGTCGGCTACCTGCCCCAGGAGCCGCAGCTGGACCCGAGCAAGACCGTGCGTGAAGTGGTCGAGGAAGCGGTCAGCGTGATCAAGGACGCCCAGGCTCGCCTGGATGAGGTCTACGCCGCCTACGCCGACCCGGATGCCGACTTCGACAAGCTGGCCGCCGAACAGGCCAAGCTCGAGGCCATCCTGCAGGCCGCCGACGGCCACAACCTCGAGCGCCAGCTGGACGTCGCCGCCGATGCCCTGCGCCTGCCGGCCTGGGAGGCGAAGATCGAGCACCTGTCCGGTGGCGAGAAGCGCCGCGTGGCCCTGTGCCGCCTGCTGCTGTCGGCCCCCGACATGCTGCTGCTGGACGAACCGACCAACCACCTGGATGCTGACTCGGTAGCCTGGCTGGAGCGCTTCCTGCACGACTTCCCCGGCACCGTGGTGGCGATCACCCACGACCGTTACTTCCTCGACAACGTCGCCGGCTGGATCCTCGAGCTGGACCGCGGCGCCGGCATCCCGTACGAAGGCAACTATTCGGGCTGGCTGGAAGCCAAGTCGGACCGTCTGGCGCAGGAATCCAAGCAGCAGAGCGCCCACGAGAAGGCCATGAAAGAGGAACTGGAGTGGGTGCGCAAAGGCGCCAAGGCCCGCCAGTCCAAGTCAAAGGCCCGTCTGCAGCGCTTCGAAGAGATGCAGTCGCAGGAGTTCCAGAAGCGCAGCGAGACCAACGAGATCTACATCCCGGCAGGTCCGCGCCTGGGCGACAAGGTCATCGAGTTCAAGAACGTCACCAAGGGCTACGGTGATCGCGTGCTGATCGACAACCTGTCGTTCGCCATGCCCAAGGGCGCCATCGTTGGCGTGATCGGTGGTAACGGTGCCGGTAAATCGACCCTGTTCCGCATGCTGATGGGCAAGGAGCAGCCGGACTCGGGCAGCATCGAGATCGGTGAAACCGTGCAGCTGGCCTGCGTCGACCAGAGCCGCGAGGACCTGGACGGCAGCAAGACCGTGTTCCAGCAGATCTCCGACGGCTCCGACCAGATCCGCATCGGCAGCTACGAGATCCCGTCGCGCACCTACGTCGGCCGCTTCAACTTCAAGGGCGGCGACCAGCAGAAGTTCGTCAAGGACCTCTCCGGTGGTGAGCGTGGCCGCCTGCACCTGGCCCTGACCCTGAAGGAGGGCGGTAACGTCCTGCTGCTCGACGAACCGTCCAACGACCTCGACGTCGAAACCCTGCGTTCGCTGGAGGAAGCCCTGCTGGACTTCCCGGGCGCCGCCATCGTGATTTCCCACGACCGTTGGTTCCTGGACCGTGTGGCCACCCACATCCTGGCGTACGAAGACGACTCCAGCGTGGTGTTCTTCGAAGGCAACTACACCGAGTACGAAGCCGATCGCAAGAAGCGCCTGGGCGACGCTGCTGCCCAGCCGCACCGCGTGCGTCACAAGAAACTGGCCCAGTAAGCCGGTTTTCGCTGCACAACGATGGGGCCCTCAGGGGCCCCATTTTTGTGCCCGGCGTACAGGCACTGGGATGGCTGGCGTGGGAGCGGGCTTGCCCCGCGGTTGCTGCGTTACAGGAGAGCAGGGGGCAAGTGCGCTTTCACGAGTACAGTGAAAAACTTGTATACAGTTATAGAAAACGCACCAATTAATTTCATAAAAACGACATTGCGCCCTGTTCCAGTGCGATTGGTTCTTGGTACATTCCCGAAAAAACCAAAAACAATCCCTCTCTTGGTGAGATGTCTACCATGATCGAATCTGTCGACGATTTCCTGGCCCGACTGCAACAACGCGACCCGGCCCAGCCCGAATTCCACCAGGCCGTGGAGGAGGTGCTGCGCAGCCTGTGGCCTTTCCTAGAAGCCAACCCTCACTACCTGCAGGCAGGCATTCTCGAACGCATGGTCGAACCCGAGCGCGCCGTGCTGTTTCGTGTGTCGTGGGTCGACGACCAGGGCAAGGTCCAGGTCAACCGCGGCTACCGCATCCAGATGAGCAGCGCCATCGGCCCGTACAAGGGCGGCCTGCGCTTCCACCCGTCGGTCAACCTGGGCGTGCTCAAGTTCCTGGCCTTCGAGCAGGTGTTCAAGAACTCGCTGACCTCGCTGCCCATGGGGGGCGGCAAAGGCGGCTCGGACTTCGACCCGAAGGGCAAGAGCGACGCCGAAGTGATGCGCTTCTGTCAGGCGTTCATGAGCGAGCTGTACCGCCACATTGGCGCCGATCTGGATGTGCCGGCGGGTGACATCGGCGTCGGTGCCCGCGAGATCGGCTTCCTGTTCGGCCAGTACAAGCGCCTGGCCAACCAGTTCACTTCGGTGCTGACCGGCAAGGGCATGACCTATGGCGGCAGCCTGATCCGCCCGGAGGCCACCGGCTACGGCTGCGTGTACTTCGCCGAAGAGATGCTCAAGCGCCGCGACCAGCGCATCGACGGTCGCCGCGTGGCGATCTCTGGTTCCGGTAACGTCGCCCAGTACGCGGCGCGCAAGGTCATGGACCTGGGCGGCAAGGTGATCTCGCTGTCCGATTCCGAAGGCACGCTGTACGCCGAAGCCGGCCTGACCGACGCCCAGTGGGAGGCCGTGATGGAGCTGAAGAACGTCAAGCGCGGCCGCATCAGCGAGCTGGCCGAGCAGTTCGGCCTGGAGTTCCGCAAAGGCCAGGCGCCCTGGAACCTGGCGTGCGATATCGCGCTGCCGTGTGCGACGCAGAACGAACTGGGCGCCGAAGACGCACGTACCCTGTTGCGCAATGGCTGCATCTGCGTGGCCGAAGGGGCCAACATGCCGACCACCCTGGAGGCTGTGGATATCTTCATCGAAGCCGGCATCCTGTACGCGCCGGGCAAGGCGTCCAATGCCGGCGGCGTGGCCGTGTCTGGCCTGGAGATGTCGCAGAACGCCATGCGCCTGCTGTGGACGGCCGGGGAGGTGGACAGCAAGCTGCACCACATCATGCAGTCGATCCACCATGCGTGCGTGCACTATGGCGAAGAGGCCGATGGCAGCATCAACTACGTCAAGGGCGCCAACATCGCCGGCTTCGTCAAGGTAGCTGACGCGATGCTGGCCCAGGGCGTGGTCTGATTCGATAACTTGGGGCCGCTTCGCGCCGAAAGGGGCGCGAAGCGGCCCCGGTGATTTCAGCACTCACCCAGAATGGCCAGCACTTCGATCATCTGGTCCCCCGCCGGCCTTCGCCACAACACTTCATCGCCTGGCCCGGCCCCCAGAAGCGCCCGCCCCAGCGGCGAGCCCCAGTTGACCAACCCTTGGGCGGCATCGGCCTGATCCTCGCCCACCAGTTGCACCTGATGCTCCTGGTCATGCTCATCGATGAACCGCACCTGGCTGCCGATCTGCACCTTCTCCGTGGACGTTGCAGCAGGTACCACCTGCGCGCTCTGTACCCGGGCGGTGAAATAGCGCAGGTCGCGCTCGGTATCGGCCAGCCGCTGCTTGTCGGCATCGCCCTCGGCCTGCAGCTCGGCGCGCAATGCATTGAGCACGGCCACTCGCTGCTGCAACTGTGCCAGGCCGTTGGCGGTGACGTAGTTGGGCTGATCGCTGACCAGGCGCTCGACCGGCTGGCTGGCCTGGGCGGCGGCCTGGTCTTCATTGACGAATGCTCGGCTCATGGTTGGCCTCCTTGTGCTGGAGACCATGGTGGCAGGCTGCGGGTTTCAATAGTTGTCCGTTTGCGACGTCAATTGCGGCGATAGGCGCGTGCGGCGCCTTGATCCTTCTCTTGCTGCCAGTCGCGGTCACGCTCGTCCCAATAGCGTTCGCGATACTCGCGCAGGTCTTCGTTGGACTGCATGGCGTGGCACTGGCGAAAGCCGTCGTCCCAGCCGCTTTCGTACTGGCGGTTGTGCAGGTAGCGCGGGACATCCTTGCGAAAGTCCCCGGCCATCAGCCCGGCGGCCTGGCGACCGCTGCTGCAACCGTCCTGAAAGCCGTCGGCGTAGGCGGGCGGGTAGCCCTGGTTGACCATCTGTTCATGGGTGGTTTCGCAACCCGCCAGCAGCAAGAAGCACAAGCCTAACCAGTACCGCGACATGACCACAGGACCCTCGGATTGATACCGCAAAGTCTAGGTCGGGAATTGTTGGCACGATGTCAAAACGCTGTCGAAGGATTGCACCGGGACTGGGACCGCAAAGCGGCCCAGGTGCTCAGTACTGATACCACTTCAACTCCAGCATCACCTCGTTCTGCGCTGTGGCCAGGTGGCTGAACTGTCGCGAGGCACTCAACCGCAAGCCCAGGTCGCGGCTGATCTCCCACTGCTGGTTCAGGCTCACGCTGCGCCGCACTTCGCCGTTGGTGAAAAAATCACCCTTTGCCTCAAGCGTCAGGTTGCCCAGCGGGTTGCGCCACAACAGTCCGCTATTGAACCCGGCGGCGGGCGAGATGAATTCGGCGAAGTCGTTGTGATGCTCGACCCGCACCGTGCCCAAGGCGAAGCCCAGCAGGTCGTCACCCAGTTGCCAGGTGCCGCCGGCGCCGCCGTTGACATGGCTGACCAGCACCTCGTCGTCATGCTTGCCCGGCACGCGTTCCAGGCCACCGGCGACTTGCCACGACCAGGGCTTGAGCAGTTCGTTGCGCGGTGTCAGCGAGCGGATGGTGGCCAGGTCCAGGCGTTGTACCTGCCAGTCGTTGCCCTCGTACTGGCGCAGCTTGAACTGCAGGATCTCGATCTGCGCGCCGAGGGGGAAACTGTCCATGTTGTCGTTGAGGTCGTGGTACGCCATGCGCAGGCCATACTCGGCGTAGGCGCGGTCCTCGCGGGTCCCCACCCCCAGTTGCCAGGTGCGCGACTGGTGGCCGTCCTCCGGCAGGCCGGGCCGCTCGATCTGCAATGGCGGCGGTGGGTTGCGGTTGATCGCCCTGAGCAGTTCATAGCTGCGGCCGGCCTGGGCTGGATCGCGTTCCTGGCCATTGGCGCGGTAGCGTTCCAGGCGATAGGCGGCATCCTGCACCAGCGCCTGGCGGTCGCGGGGCAGGGCGGTGAAAGAGGGGCTTTGCAACTGCGCGGTGTCGGCGCTGATGGCCAGCACCTGCTGCTTTTCCTCATGGTCCAGCGGCTCGGCACGGGCCAGCAGTTCACGCTCGCGGGACGGGCGGTAGCGCACGTCCGCCACCAGCCCGGACTGTTTCACCGCCTTCACGGTGTCGGTAGGGATGGCGGTCAGCGGGAACTGCGAGGTCAGGTCCAGGCTGGGGCGTGCCACCTGCAACAGCTCCAGCAGGCGATAGGAGCAGTTCTCGTCGAAGAAGAAATAGTCGAACTTGATCTGCTTGAGTTCCCACACATGCTCGACCATGCGCCCGGTCTCTTCGGGCGTCAGGTCCAGCTGGTACTCCCACAGGTCGCGGTTTTCCAGGCTGCGGTACTCGGACAGCTTTTCCTGGTAGGGCATCATCGCGAACAGCCCGGGATAGCCGCCCATCAGGCCTTTCCAGGCATAGAGGATGCTGTTGTCGCTGCCCTCGATGTAGGCGCCGAAGTTGATCGCGTAGCTTAGCAGTGTGGTGTCGTCACGCCGGGTATTGGACTGGTCGATGCGCAGCAGCGTATGGCCGAACATCGACGACGGGCTGTTGAGATAGGCCGCCGGGAAGATCAGCGCCGCGCTGTGCGGGTCGATCGACTTGTACCAGGTATCGAATTCCTGGCAGGCCGGGCTCGGCAGATCGGTGAGGGCCAGTTGTTCGCGCAGCCAGCGGGTCCGCGCGGGGAACACGCACTGGGCGTGCTTGTCGCCCAGGCTGGCCGGGGCATACAGCGCGGCGACCGTGGCCTGCAGCTCCTGATCCGGGTGGTGCGCGCCATCCTCGGCGAGAAAGAAGCGCGGGTCGTCCACATAGCTGCGCCAACCACCAAGCTTGGCAGTCTCGTAGTGTCCGATGGCGATCCAGTATGGCGTGGCCGCCAACTGCTGGACGCGGGCCGGGTCAAGCTGTGGGGTGGCATGAAGCGGTGCGCTGACAATCAGCGCCAGGGAAGCGAGGCGTTTGAGCATGTCGGGCAACTACATCCTGATGATGCCGAAGGTGAAGCGCCAAACCCGCCCCGGTACCGGGGCGGGAGGCGTGGTACTCAGGCCTCGGTGGCGTACTTGGCCAGTTGCGGATCGCTCTTGAGCACCGCCAGGGTGTTGGAGTGGACAGTCTCGGCAGTCACGTCGGCGCTGCTGAAGATCTGCTGGAAGTGCTCGTGGGTGACGGCGGCAAAATGCGCGCGGTCTTCAGGCGCCACACCGAGGACCACGGCGTAGGTAGTCAGGGCTTCGCCCTGGCCCTGGGCCATGTCTTCGGAGAGCTCGTTCATCATGCCGTTCATGGCGAACCAGGATTTGCCGCCATAGGTGAGTGCGGCCTTGGTCGAGCAGCCGTTGGTGCCCGAGGTCATGCCGAAGGTTGCGTTGCCGGAGGTGCCGTTGGTGGTGGAGGCCAGGAAGTGGGCCGGTGTGCCGCGCTGGCCCTCGAACAGCAGGTTGCCCCAGCCGCAGTTCGGGCCGCCTGGCGCTTCGGCCATGGCGTTGATCGAGACAGCGGCGAACAGAGTACCCAGAAGAATCCGTTTCATAGCGTTGTTCTCTTTCTCAAGTGACGTACCAATGGTCAGGGTTCTGGCAACGCGGTTGCCAGGGCGGGAGGATTTCCATCCCCCTGCGCAGCTTGGAGTTTAGGCACGATCCAAAGGTTGCGTTGTTTATTGCGAAAAATTGCTTGCGTGATTGCCTGGCTTGGGCTGTGACATAAAGTCCCACGGAGCCTTGCCGCTGCGCGCTGGCAGCGCCAGAATGCCTTTCATCCGCCCCGCCGAAGTAAGGAAACCCAATGCCCGATCCTGTCGCCTCGCGCCTGCGTCTCGCGCCAGAAGCCCTGACCCGGCGTTTCTCCGCTGAACAGTTTGCTTTTTCCAATACCGACGATCTGGAGCCGTTTCGTGGTGTGCTGGGCCAGGAGCGTGCCGTCGAGGCCCTGCAGTTCGGCGTGGCGATGCCGCGCCCCGGTTACAACGTGTATGTAATGGGCGAGCCCGGCACGGGCCGGTTCTCCTTCGTCAAGCGTTACCTCAAGGCCGAGGGCAAGCGCCAGCACACCCCGGCCGACTGGCTGTACGTCAACAACTTCGAGGACTCCCGCGAGCCACGCGCGCTGGAACTTCCGGCTGGCAGCGCCCAGGCGTTCCTCGCCGACATGAACGGCCTGATCGACAACCTGTTGGCCACGTTCCCGGCGGTGTTCGAGCACCCTTCCTACCAGCAGAAGAAGAGCGCCATCGACCGCGCCTTCAACCAGCGCTATGACCGGGCGCTGGACGTGATCGAGCGTGCCTCGCTGGAGAAGGACGTGGCGCTGTACCGCGACAGCAGCAATGTCGCCTTTACCCCCATGGCCGATGGCAAGGCGCTGGACGAAGCCGAATTTGCCCAACTGCCTGAGGAGTTGCGCGAGCGCTTCCACGAAGACATTGCCGAGCTCGAGGAGCGCCTGAACGAAGAACTCTCCAGCCTGCCGCAATGGAAACGTGAATCGAACAACCAGTTGCGCCAGCTCAACGAGGAGACCATCACCCTCGCCCTGCAGCCGCTGCTGGCGCCGCTGTCGGAAAAGTACGCGGAAAACGCCGCGGTGTGCGCCTACCTGCAATCGCTGCAATTGAACCTGCTGCGCACCGTGGTCGAGCAACTGGTCGATGACAGCAAGACCGACGCGGTGGCGCGCAAGATGCTAGAGGAGCAGTACGCGCCCAACCTGGTGGTCGGCCACCCGGGCAAAGGTGGAGCTCCGGTGGTGTTCGAGCCGCATCCGACCTACGACAACCTGTTCGGTCGCATCGAATACAGCACCGACCAGGGGGCGCTGTACACCTCCTATCGCCAGCTTCGCGCCGGTGCGTTGCACCGCGCCAATGGCGGCTTCCTGATTCTTGAAGCCGAGAAGATGCTCGGCGAGCCCTTTGTCTGGGACGCGCTCAAGCGTGCCTTGCAGTCGCGCAAACTGAAGATGGAGTCGCCGCTGGGTGAACTGGGCCGTGTCGCCACCGTGAGCCTGACGCCGCAGGTGATCCCGCTCAGCGTCAAGCTGGTGATCATCGGCTCGCGCCAGCTGTACTACGCGCTGCAGGACCATGACCCGGATTTCCAGGAGATGTTCCGGGTGCTGGTGGACTTCGATGAAGACATGCCCATGGTCGACGAGAACCTGGAGCAGTTCGCCCAGTTGCTGCGCACCCGCACCAACGAGGAAGGCATGGCGCCGCTGACCAGCGATGCGGTGGCACGCCTGGCCACCTACAGCGCTCGCCTGGCCGAGAACCAGTCGCGCTTGTCGGCGCGTATCGGCGACCTGTTCCAGCTGGTCAGCGAGGCCGACTTCATCCGCCAGCTGGCCAGCGAGAGCATGACCGACGCCGGCCACATCGAGCGGGCCCTCAAGGCCAAGGCCCAGCGCACCGGACGGGTGTCGCAGCGGGTGCTCGACGACATGCTCGCCGGGATCATCCTGATCGACACCGAAGGCGCGGCAATCGGCAAGTGCAACGGCTTGACCGTGCTCGAGGTCGGAGATTCGGCGTTCGGCATGCCGGCGCGCATCTCTGCCACCGTCTACCCGGGCGGCAGCGGCATCGTCGACATCGAGCGCGAGGTCAACCTGGGGCAGCCGATCCACTCCAAGGGTGTGATGATCCTCACCGGCTACCTGGGCAGCCGCTATGCCCAGGAATTCCCCTTGGCGATCTCGGCGAGCATCGCGTTGGAGCAGTCCTACGGCTACGTCGATGGTGACAGCGCCTCGCTGGGGGAGGCGTGCACGCTGATCTCGGCGTTGTCGCGCACCCCGCTCAAGCAGTGTTTCGCCATTACCGGTTCGATCAACCAGTTTGGCGAGGTGCAGGCGGTCGGTGGGGTCAACGAGAAGATCGAAGGCTTCTTCCGTCTTTGCGAAGCCCGTGGCCTGACCGGTGAGCAAGGGGTGATCATCCCGCGTGCCAACGTCGCTACGCTGATGCTCGATGAGCGGGTGGTGCAGGCGGTCGAGGCCGGTCGCTTCCATGTCTATGCCGTAAGCCAGGCCGACGAAGCCTTGAGCCTGCTGGTTGGCGAGGAGGCTGGTGAGATGGATGACAAGGGCGAGTTCGCCGAGGGCAGTGTCAACGCCCGAGTGGTCGAGCGCTTGCGGGTGATTGCCGAAATGATCAGCGAAGAAGAAATCAAGGAAGCCGAGAAAGAGCGCCTGGAGGAGGTCATCGCCCAGGCCAAGCCCGCTTAAGTCAATAAACTGGCGCTGGAGGCTAAGTGCTACCGTTCAGCGCCAGTTTTCCAACTTTCGCCTCGGCTCGGCTACAGTGGAACTTAAGGACGTTGTCAGGGTTCAGGATGGAAACAGCCTGATGGTTTCAGGCTGAACAGGGCTTTACAGAGGGGACGCCGCCATGCGCAACCTCAGCCTCACCCGCCAGTGCCTGGGCCTGGTGACCCGCATCGAATGCAGCATCCGTCCGCTGGCCGGGGACAATGGCATGTGGACCTTGCTGTTCGCCGCCGGCATGGCCGGTGAACAACCCTCGGCGATCAAGGCCCAAGGCCCATTCCATGGGCCGATGGTGGCCGAATCGGTGATGAACGCCATCGTCGACAGCCTTACCCTTCATGGCTATCAGGTCGCTGAAGATCCGCAGATCTGGTGCCTGCACCTGCAGGCGCAGTTGCGTCGGATCAATGGTGAACGTTGCCGGAACCTTGGGGATTATCAGTTCCATCCCGAAACCTGATCCAATGATCTCATTGCCCGCAAGCTGCCACACACTTGACCTGTGTGAGCCGGCTTGTCGGCGATAGGGTATCGAGGATGTATCGGGCCTGCGGCAACTGACCGCAGGCTTTTGCTGTCACAGGTGGCTGGATATACTCGCGCTCGCTTTTCCAGTCACCTCACGAGTCCCCTACTGTCCATGGAACGTATCCTCGAAAACGCGATGTATGCCTCGCGTTGGCTGCTCGCCCCGATCTACTTCGGCCTCTCGCTGGGCCTGCTGGCACTGGCCTTGAAGTTCTTCCAGGAAATCATCCATGTCCTGCCCAATGTCTTCACCCTCGCCGAAGCCGACCTGATCCTGGTGATCCTGTCACTGATCGACATGTCGCTGGTTGGCGGCCTGCTGGTAATGGTGATGATCTCCGGCTACGAGAACTTCGTCTCGCAGCTGGACATTGACGAGAGCAAGGAAAAGCTCAACTGGCTGGGCAAGATGGATTCCTCGTCGTTGAAGATGAAGGTCGCCGCGTCGATTGTCGCCATTTCCTCGATCCACCTGCTGCGGGTGTTCATGGATGCGCAGAACATCTCCACCGACTACCTGATGTGGTATGTGATCATCCACATGACCTTCGTCATTTCGGCATTCGTCATGGGTTACCTGGATCGCATCACCAAGCACTGATCGTCTGCTCTCATCGCGGGCTAGTCCCGCGATGCTTTTCAGCTCCTGACGGATGGTGGCTTGTACTTTTAGCAGGTCTGTACAAAAAATGAGCACTCATGCGTGGTTCCCGCAGCGAGGTGCGCCCATGAACCTGCATCAGCTCAATACCGAGGCCAGGGCTGGCCATGTCGACGAACTCAACCTGATCGCCATCGAAGGCGGTGATTACCTGCTCGAGGCCCGGGTCAAGGGCCGCGCCCACCCACTCGACGACCCGCGTGGTCAACGCTTGCGCGTGCATTCGGTCGAGGATGCGCGCCTGCTTCTGCAATCGATCCCCCTGCTGTCGCTGAACCTGGTGCACTGGTCCGTGCAGGACGAGATGTGCGGCATGGGCACGCACCCGGAAGAAGACCTCAAAGTCCCGATTTCCCAGCGTTCGGCCTGGTAGCTGCTTCGCGCGGCGCCAGTGTGCTAGGCTGCTCGCCCTTTTCATCAGGGCGCGGATGCAGTGCGCCCTCAAGCGGAGCACGCCAATGTCCGAACTCATCCTGTCCACCGACGAATCCCGCGTCAGCTACGGCATCGGCCGTCAGCTGGGTGGCCAGCTGCGCGACAACCCGCCACCGGGCGTCAACCTGGACGCCATCGTCGCCGGCCTGACCGACGCCTTCAACGGCGCCGACAGCCGCGTCAGCGAAGAAGACCTGTCGGCGGCCTTCAAGGTCATCCGTGAAGTGATGCAGGCCGAAGCTGCTGCCAAGGCCGAAGCCGCCGCTGCCGCCGGCAAGGAATTCCTGGCTGACAACGCCAAGCGTGAAGGCATCGTGACCCTGGCCTCGGGCCTGCAGTACGAAGTGCTGACCGCAGGCGACGGCGCCAAGCCGTCCCGCGAAGACAACGTGCGTACTCACTACCACGGCACCCTGATCGACGGCACCGTGTTCGACAGCTCCTACGATCGTGGCCAGCCTGCCGAATTCCCGGTTGGCGGCGTGATTGCCGGCTGGACCGAGGCCCTGCAACTGATGAACGCCGGCAGCAAATGGCGCCTGTACGTGCCGAGCGAACTGGCCTACGGCGCCCAGGGCGTCGGCAGCATCCCGCCGCACAGCACCCTGGTGTTCGACGTCGAGCTGCTCGACGTTCTGTAATACCTTCGGGGCCGCTCTGCGGCCCATTCGCGGGCAAGCCCGCTCCCATAGGAACAGCACAAGACCTTAGGTCGTTGCGATCAGTGTGGGAGCCGGCTTGCCGGCGATGGGGGCAGGCCTGCTAAATTCAGTTCCAATCCGTTCCCCCCGGGCGCAATGCCCGCGCATAGCAAAACAGGAACAGGTTCCTCACCAGCTCCTTGAGCACTCCTGGCTCACTCGAATTCAGCCCCATGAGGTCCAGGTCGCCCTGGTCGCGCAGTTCATCGAGCGCGTCTTCCTCGAGCACGGCGCAGACTTCGCCAGTCTCGCGATGCAGGATACGCAGGTAAGGGTGGGGGCGGTCGAGCCAGGCGTCGATCAGATAGGTCATGGCTACTCTCCTTGGATAGCGGTTCCAATGAGAATAATTCTTATTATCAAAATAGCAAGAGACTATTGGAAGAATTCTTCCGAATGGTCCCGGCGATCCTGTTGCAGGATCTGTCAGGGCCGCCCGTTGGGCAGCCCCGAAGGGCAGGCGATCAGACCTTGCGCACGAACTCGGACTTGAGTTTCATCGCGCCGATACCGTCGATCTTGCAGTCGATGTCGTGGTCGCCGTCGCACAGACGGATGTTCTTGACCTTGGTGCCGACCTTGACCACCAGGGACGAACCCTTGACCTTGAGATCCTTGATCACGGTAACGGTGTCGCCGTCCTGCAGGACGTTGCCGACCGAATCCTTTTTCACCACGTCGTCGCTGGCGGCTTCGGCTTCGCCGTTGGCCGACCACTCGTGGGCGCATTCGGGGCAGATCAGTTGGGTGCCATCCTCATAGGTGTATTCGGAGTTGCATTGGGGGCAGGGTGGCAGAGTGCTCACGGCTTTTCCTTTCAAGTACAGGCGGGTAAAGGCGCACATTGTATAGGGTTTAGTGATTTCCTGCACAAAAGCATCGCGGGGGAAAACCAATCCCCCACCCCGAGGTTTTTGTGGTGGGGGGGGGGTT
>NZ_JBOBDQ010000056.1:0-40680 GCF_050586565.1 Pseudomonas sp. WC1 | reverse complement strand
CGGCCCCTTCAATGGTCGGTTTCAGGACGCGCCGGGTCGCCCGCGCACAACCTCTTCGCGCAATAGCTGCCATGCTCTGAGGATGCCCGTGGACCGCGCGCAGCAAGACGCATGGCCACAGGCAAGGAGGGTGCCTGGCCTGCCGCCACCGTGACGCGGCCGGCGCACCACAGCTGAACACCGCCGGACACTGGCCCGCGATCAGGGTCGGGCCGGGTTGCCGAGGTCTGCTGTATGCCTGATGAGTTGAACCACCTGCCGTTGATCCAGCGTGTCCTGGCCCGTGAAAAGGACACCCCCGGCGCCTTGTTGCCGATTCTCCACGCCATCCAGACCGGCGCCGGCTACATCCCTGACATCGCCGTCGCCGAGATCGCCCATGCCCTCAACCTCAGCCAGGCCGAGGTGCGCGGGGTGCTCAGCTTCTACCACGATTTCCGTACCACGCCGCCGGCCCGCCATACCCTGCGCCTGTGCCGCGCCGAGTCCTGCCAGAGCCGTGGCGCCGAGGCGCTGGCCGCGCAATTGCGCGAGCAGCTCGGGCTGGATGATCACGGCCGCAGCGAAGACGGTGCGCTCGACCTGCGCCCGGTGTACTGCCTGGGTGCCTGTGCCTGCTCGCCGGCGTTGGAGCTCGATGGCCAGCTCCACGCCCGCGTTACCCCGGAGCGCCTGCGGGCGCTGGTGGCGAGCTGCCGAGAGGAGGTGAAGGCATGTTGAACCTGTGCATCTCCTGTGATTCGCTGGCCCGTGCAGTCGGTGCCGACCAAGTGGCCGATGCGGTGGCCCGCGAGGCGGGGCAGCGCAACCTGCCGATACGCATCAAGCGCACCAGCTCCCGTGGCCTGTATTGGCTGGAGCCGCTGGTGGAACTGGACACCGCGCAAGGCCGGCTGGGCTTCGGGCCGGTAGCGCCCGAGGATGTCCCCGGTTTGCTCGATGCCCTGGCGGGCGACCACGCCGGCCATGCGCTGGCGCTGGGGCCGGTCGAGGACATTCCCTACCTGAAAACCCAGCAGCGCCTGTTGTTCGCCCGCGCCGGCATCACCCGGCCGCTGTCGCTGGATGACTATCACGCCAACGGTGGCTTCGAGGGGCTGCGCCAGGCCACCCTGCTGGACGGCGACGAAGTGGTCGCGGCAGTGCTCGATTCGGGCCTGCGTGGCCGAGGTGGCGCGGCCTTCCCGGCGGGCATCAAGTGGCGCACCGTGCGCCAGGCGCCGGCCGCGCAGAAGTACGTGGTGTGCAACGCCGACGAGGGTGACTCCGGTACCTTCGCCGACCGCATGCTGATGGAGGGCGACCCGTTCCTGCTGATCGAGGGCATGATCATCGCCGGCCTCGCCGTGGGGGCGAGCAAGGGCTACATCTATGTGCGCTCGGAGTACCCCGATGCCGTGCGCGCGCTCAACGAGGCGATCCTGCTGGCCCGCGAGGCCGGTTACCTGGATGTCGCCGGCAGCGGCGTGGCCTTCGACCTGAAGGTGCGGGTCGGCGCGGGAGCCTATATCTGTGGCGAGGAAACCGCGCTGCTCGAATCCCTGGAGGGCAAGCGCGGCATCGTCCGCGCAAAACCCCCGTTGCCGGCGCTGGAGGGCCTGTTCGGTCAACCGACGCTGGTGCACAACGTGCTCACCCTGGCCTCGGTACCGATCATCCTGGCCAAGGGCGCGGCCTATTACCGCGATTTCGGCATGGGCCGCTCGCTCGGCACCCTGCCGTTCCAGCTGGCCGGCAATATCCGCCATGGCGGGCTGGTGGAGCGCGCTTTCGGCCTGACCCTGCGCGAGCTGGTGGATGGCTACGGTGGCGGCACCGCCAGTGGCCGGCCGATCAAGGCAGCGCAGGTCGGCGGCCCGCTGGGTGCCTGGGTGCCGCCTGAACAGTTCGACACGCCGTTGGACTACGAGGCCTTCGCTGCCATTGGCGCGATGCTCGGCCATGGCGGCGTGGTACTGGCCGACGACACCCTGAACATGGCCGGCATGGCCCGCTTCGCCCTGCAGTTCTGCGCCGAAGAATCCTGCGGCAAGTGCACGCCGTGCCGGATCGGTTCGACCCGCGGCGTGGAAGTGGTCGACCGGCTGATCGCCAGCACCGACCCGGCCTACCGCGAAAGCCAGGCGGGGTTGCTGCGCGACCTGTGCGACACGATGCAGTACGGCTCGCTGTGCGCCATGGGCGGGATGACCCCGTACCCGGTGGCCAGCGCCCTCAAGCATTTCCCCGCCGATTTCGGTCTGGAGGCCGCGCAATGATCAATTACTTCGACCCCAGCAGCGACCTCGACCTGGGTACCCCGCAACGCCTCAGCGAGGTGCAGGTCAGCCTGGTCATCGACGGCCGTTCGATCAGCGTGCCCGCTGGCACCTCGGTGATGCGCGCCGCGGCCATGCTTGGCACCAGCATCCCCAAACTGTGCGCTACCGACAGCCTCGAGGCCTTCGGCTCGTGCCGCATGTGCATGGTCGAGATCGACGGCATGCGCGGTTACCCGGCGTCCTGCACCACCCCGGTGGGCGAGGGCATGGTGGTGCGCACGCAGACGCCACGCCTGGCCGACCTGCGCCGCAACGTGATGGAACTGTATATCTCCGACCACCCGCTGGACTGCCTGACCTGTTCGGCCAACGGCAACTGCGAGCTGCAGACCGTCGCCGGCCAGGTCGGCCTGCGCGAGGTGCGCTATGGCTATGACGGCGCCAATCACCTGGGCGAAGGCAAGGACGTGTCCAACCCGTACTTTGACTACGAGCCGAGCAAGTGCATCGTCTGCAGCCGCTGCGTGCGCGCTTGCGAGGACATCCAGGGCACCTTCGCCCTGACCATCACCGGGCGTGGTTTCGAGTCGCGGGTGGCGGCGGCCGGCGGTGACGATTTCCTCAGCTCCGAATGCGTTTCCTGCGGCGCCTGCGTGCAGGCCTGCCCGACGGCGACCCTGAGCGAGAAAAGCCTGATCCAGCTCGGCCAGCCCGAGCGCGCGGTGATCACCACCTGTGCCTATTGCGGCGTGGGCTGCTCGTTCCGCGCCGAGATGAAGGGCGACCAGCTGGTGCGCATGGTCCCGGACAAGAACGGCGGTGCCAACCACGGCCATGCCTGTGTCAAGGGCCGCTTCGCCTGGGGCTATGCCACGCACCCGGACCGCATCACCAGGCCGATGATCCGCAAACGCCTGGAGGATCCGTGGCAAGAGGTCAGCTGGGATGAGGCAGTTACTTATGCCGCCAGCGAGTTGCGACGCATCCAGCTCAAGTACGGGCGTGATTCCATCGGTGGGATCACCTCCAGCCGCTGCACCAACGAAGAGGCGTACCTGGTGCAGAAAATGGTGCGCACGGCCTTCGGCAACAATAACGTCGACACGTGCGCGCGGGTTTGCCATTCACCTACCGGCTATGGCCTCAAGCAGACCCTGGGCGAGTCCGCCGGTACCCAGAGCTTCGACTCGGTGATGCAGGCCGACGTGGTGCTGGTGATCGGCGCCAACCCCACCGACGCCCACCCGGTGTTCGGCTCGCAGCTCAAGCGCCGCCTGCGCCAGGGCGCGCGGCTGATCGTCATCGACCCACGGCGCATCGATCTGGTCGATTCACCCCATGCCCGCGCCGAACTGCACCTGCAACTGCGTCCGGGTACCAACGTGGCCATGCTCAACGCCCTGGCTCATGTGATCGTCAGCGAGGGCCTGCTCGACCAGCGCTTCATCGATGCCCGCTGCGAAACCGAGGATTTTGCGCGCTGGCGCGATTTTGTCGCCCAGCCCGACAATGCCCCTGAAGTGCTCGGCCCGGTGTGCGGCGTGCCCGCCGAGCAGATCCGCGCCGCCGCCCGGCTGTACGCTACTGGCGGCAATGCTGCGATCTACTATGGCCTGGGCGTGACCGAGCACAGCCAGGGCAGCACTGCGGTGATGGGCATCGCCAACCTGGCCATGGCCACCGGCAACATCGGCCGCGAAGGGGTGGGGGTGAACCCGCTGCGCGGGCAGAACAACGTGCAGGGCTCGTGCGACATGGGTTCGTTCCCCCACGAGTTGCCCGGCTACCGGCACATCTCCAACGAAAGCGTGCGCGCCGAGTTCGAGCAGGCCTGGGGCGTGACCCTGCAGCCCGACCCGGGCCTGCGCATACCCAACATGTTCGAGGCCGCGCTGGATGGCAGCTTCAAGGCGCTGTACTGCCAGGGCGAGGATATCGCCCAGAGCGACCCCAATACCCAACACGTCACCGCCGCGCTGTTGGCGATGGAGTGCGTGGTGGTACAGGACATTTTCCTCAACGAGACGGCCAAGTTCGCCCATGTGTTCCTGCCCGGCAGCTCGTTCCTCGAGAAGGACGGCACCTTCACCAATGCCGAGCGGCGTATCTCGCGGGTGCGCAAGGTCATGGAACCGCTGGCCGGCAAGGCCGACTGGGAGGCGACCCTGGCCTTGGCCGATGCCCTGGGCTATCACATGGACTACCAGCATCCATCGCAGATCATGGACGAGATCGCCCGCCTGACCCCGACGTTCCGCCGGGTCAGCTATGCCGAACTCGACCGCCACGGCAGCCTGCAGTGGCCATGTAACGACGCCGCTCCCGACGGCACTCCGACCATGCACATCGAGCAGTTCGTGCGCGGCAAGGGGCGCTTCATGCTCACCGGTTATGTGCCCACCGACGAGAAGGTCAACAGCCGCTACCCGCTGCTGCTGACCACCGGGCGCATCCTCAGCCAGTACAACGTCGGCGCGCAGACCCGGCGTACCAGCAATGTCGCCTGGCACGACGAGGACCGGCTGGAGATCCACCCCAGCGACGCCGAGAGCCGCGGCATCGCCGACGGCGATTGGGTGGGCGTGGGGAGCCGCTCCGGGCAGAGCGTGCTGCGCGCCAGGGTCAGCAGCCGGGTGGCGCCGGGGGTGGTGTACACAACGTTCCACTTCCCCGAGTCCGGGGCCAACGTGATCACCACCGACAACTCCGACTGGGCCACCAACTGCCCGGAATACAAGGTCACCGCAGTGGAGGTGGTGAAGGTGTTCCAGCCGTCGGAATGGCAGAAGCGCTATCAGAGTTTCAGTGACGAGCAGCGGCGCTTGCTCAAGGAGCGGCGTCAGTCGGAAAAGGCGAAGGTGCGCCCATGAGCAGCGACAACCTGGTCAAGATGGCCAACCAGATCGCTCATTACTTCGACAGTGAGCCGGATCATGCCAAGGCGGTGCAGGGGGTGAGGCAGCATCTGCAGAGCTTCTGGACGCCGGCCATGCGCCGGCAGTTACTGGAGTGGAACGAGGCGCACGCGGGGGAGGGGCTCGACCCCAAGGTACGGGAGGCACTGGCGTAGCACGCCTGCTCCAGCAGGATGGCGCATGGCTTGAGGCTGATGCGGTCGTTGTGGGAGCCGGCTTGCCGGCGATGCGCCGCGTCAGCGGTGCCCTGTGACCGCCGGCGGGCTCCCGCCCTGATCCGATCGCCAGCAATAGAATGTTGGCGCAGCGCATGGCCTGGATGAAATGTCCGTCATGTTCGCAGGGTTAACGAATAGCCGGTGCTACGCTCGCAAGAACACCCTGACGGAAGCCCACCATGGATATGAACTGGCACCAGGCCCTGCAAGCGAGCCTGAGCTGGCTGGCGATCGCCTCGTTGGTCACCTTTGGCTGCTTCATCGTCGCCGCCTTCCTGGCGGTGCGCTGCACCCGCTGGGGTGCTCAGTTCTGGCACCTGGCCGGACCTTATTTCAGTTGGCGCCGCAGCTGGCGACCGCTGCTGGCCTTCGCCCTGCTGCTGGTGCTGACGTTGTTCGCGGTGCGCCTGAACGTGCTGTTCTCGTTCTGGTACAACGGCTTCTACAGTGCCTTGCAGGCCCTGGACCAGACGGCGTTCTGGTACATGCTCGGGGTGTTCGCGGTGCTGGCGACCATCCATGTACTGCGTTCGCTGTTCACCTTCTATGTGACCCAGGCGTTTAACATCCGCTGGCGGGTGTGGCTCACCGAGCGCCTGACCGCCGACTGGATGCACGGCGATGCCTACTACCGTGGGCAGTTTCTCGCAGAGCCCGTGGATAACCCCGACCAGCGTATCGAGCTGGACGTGAACAACTTTGTCACAGGTTCCGTTTCCCTGGCGTTGGGGGCGGTTGGCGCGGTGGTGTCGTTGGTGGCGTTCACCGGCATTCTCTGGGGCCTGTCGGCGCCACTGGCCGTGGCCGGCGTCGAAATCCCCCGGGCGATGGTGTTTGCTGTCTACATCTATGTGCTGATCGCCACCTGGATCGCCTTTCGCCTCGGCCAGCCGCTGATCCGCCTGAATTTCCTCAACGAAAAACTTACCGCCAACTTCCGCTACGCGCTCATGCGCTTGCGCGAGAACGCCGAGAACATCGCCTTCTACCAGGGCGCGCAGGTGGAGCGCGGCACCTTGCTTGGGCGTTTCTTCGCCTTGATCGGCAACGCCTGGGCCCTGGTATTCCGGAACCTCAAGTTCAGCGGGTTCAACCTGGGCGTCAGCCAAGTGGCGGTGGTGTTCCCGTTCATCCTCCAGGCGCCGCGCTTTTTCAGTGGTGCGATCAAGCTCGGCGACGTGATGCAGACCGCCCAGGCCTTCGGCCAGGTGCAGGATTCACTGTCGTTCTTCCGTGAGTCCTACGACACCTTCGCCCAGTATCGTGCCACCCTCGACCGTCTGACCGGGTTTCTCGATGCCAATCAGCAGGCCAGTGAGTTGCCACGGGTGACCACTGTGGACCTGGCGCATGCGCTGGGCATTCATGGCTTGCAGGTGCGTCGGCCCGACGGCCACGCGCTGATCACCGATCTCGACCTGAACCTGCACAGCGGCCAGGCGCTGCTGATCAAGGGACCATCGGGCAGCGGCAAGACCACCTTGCTGCGCGCCCTGGCGGGCCTGTGGCCGCATGCCGACGGTGAGGTCAGGCGGCCGTTGGGGACGCAGGCGCTGTTCCTCTCGCAACGTCCGTACCTGCCATTGGGTGACCTGCGTACTGCCATCGCCTATCCGGCGCAGGGTGAGCCTGGGGACGATGCGCGCATGCAACAGGCCCTGCGCCAGGTCAATCTTGCCCACTTGGCCGAGCGACTGGACGAGCCGCGTGACTGGTCGCGCATCCTGTCGCTGGGCGAACAGCAGCGCCTGGCGTTTTCCCGGGTGCTGTTCAATCGGCCGCAGGTGGTGTTCCTCGACGAGTCGACTTCGGCCATGGACGAAGGGTTGGAGCATGCCTTGTATTCGCTGCTGCGTGAGGCGTTGCCGGCGACGCTGCTGGTCAGTGTCGGGCACCGCAGCACCCTGGCGGCGTTCCATTCTCATCGCCTGGAAGTGGACGGGCAGGGTGGGTGGTTGCTGCTGGAGCAACAGCCGGCCGTGCCGGCATAGGGCATGGGGACGCAGCTTCATCGCCGCCAAACCAACCCCCTTCGAGGGCGCTCAGGCTGGCCCTTGCTGATGCAGCTGCCCCAGGCGGCTGCGTGTACGCATAAGATCAGCGATGGCACCGTCCAGACTCTTGTCCAGGGCCTGCTTGCCGATCACCAGCACCTCCCGGTCCTGGTCGTACAGCACATCCACCAGGTTGACGAAGCGCTGCTGCGCCGCCAGCGAGCACTCGGCCAGATCATCCAGGCCGTCTATGATCCAGCGATCATAGCGCTCGGCCAGGGCCAGGTAATCGATCACTGCTGTCGGTTGTTCGCACAGATCGTCGAAGCTGAACATTACCTGGCGCCCCTCGCTGGCCAGGGCCCTCAGGGAACGTTTGTTGACCTCCAGCCCTACCGGCTGCGGCGCGGGCACCTGCAGAGCCCGGCGCTGCCCTGCATCTCCTGGCCAGACGTAGCGACCCCGGGTGAAGCGTTGGTGTTGGCGATTGGCTGGCAGGCTGCGAAAGTCGGTCTCTCCCCCTACCTCAAGCACCTGCATGCGGCTGTTGATCAGGCGGATCACCGGCAGGAAGCGCGCGTGATACAGCGGGTTGGGCAGCAACCCCTCAGGCGCGTAGTTGGACGTGACCAGCAGGGAAACGCCTCGTGCGAACAGGGCATCGAACAGCCGGGTGAGGAGCATGGCATCGCCGATGTCATGGACGTGGAACTCGTCGAAGCACAGCACTTGGCAGTGGCCAAGCAGCGCGTCGAGGGTCGCCCCCAGGGCATCGTCCTGCGCCCGGTGGTGATGCATGCCTTGGTGCAGGCGGGCGAAGAAATCGTGAAAATGCAGGCGACTCTTGGCCGCCGTCGGCACGGCCTGGAAGAAGCCATCGAGCAACCAGCTCTTGCCGCGTCCGACCGCGCCGTGCAGGTACAGGCTGCGCGTCGGACCCGCGTCGAGGCTGCCCAACAGCATGGCCATCGCCTCTATCACCTGAAGCTGCCCATCGCTCAGGGCATAGCCACGCTCGGTTGCCATTGTCTGGAAGTGGCCCAACAAGGTGGGAACCTTGGCCGGGGCACTGCGCAGGCGCTGGCCAATCTGGCGCAAGGACGGGGGAATCCAGGTGGGCAAGTGGCAGGCTCCTCGGGCCGAGTCTGGGGCAGGGCGCAGCTTGCGCGATGCCGGGCATTTTGACCAATCGAGAATGTGCCGGGCAATGATCGTGAAATACGATACTTCAGGTCTTGTGCTCGAGCTGGCGCTCGATCATGTACTTCACCGCCAGGCGACGCTCCTTGAGATGGCGCAGGTCTTCGTCTACAAAGTTGCCTGCCGAGATCGACTCGGCAGCCAGCACCTGGTTGTCGATGTCCATGTACTCGTCCAGCAGGCGGTCGAGCTGCGGGTCCTGCTGGCGGCGCTGCTGGACGATTTCGCGTGGGTAGTGCAGGTCCTGATAGAGGTCATGGGAAACGGGCATGGCGTCCTCCTTGTAATGCGCCGATGGGCTCTATCTGATTGGAATGGAGGAATGCGATTGTGTTGAGGCGAGGCGGTGGAATTGCGACGAGCGGTTGTCGTAGGCGCCGCGAGAACCCTCTCGGAAGGTAGCTGCTATAACTAACTTGCTGTTTTCCTGCGTTTTTTTCAAAAAAAAGCTTCCCACTTCGAAAAAAGGTTGTTAAAGTGCCGGCCATTCCCGAGCAGCAACACACGGAGCTGTCAGGGAGTTGTCAGTGAGGCGGTGATCAGTCATTCGCCAGATCCGATACAGGGGCGTCGCCAAGCGGTAAGGCAGCAGGTTTTGATCCTGCCATGCGTTGGTTCGAATCCAGCCGCCCCTGCCATTTTAAAGTTGTATCCTCTCCCCAATCGCCTTTCGGCGATTTTTTCGTTTCTGCCTACCTGTTTTCCAGCGACTCGGCCAGCACCTGGGCGAGGATGTGTTCGTGCACCGGTTTCTGCACCACCTGGCACCCCTGCAGCTCCAGCCCTTGCAGCTGTGCATAGCCGGTGAGGAACACCACGGGCAGGCGCGGAAAGCGCTCGCGGGCCGCCAGGGCCAGTTGGGCACCATTGAACTCTGGCATGGCGAAGTCGGTAAGCAGCAGGTCTATGCGTTCATCGAGCAGGGCCATGGCCTGGGCACCATTGTGCGCCTGGTGTACCTCGTAGCCCTGGCGCTGCAGCAGGTCGCCAATCATTTCGCGCACCAGATGGTCGTCGTCCACCAGCAGGATGTGACGCTCGGCCCCTTGGGCGAAAGGCGGGCGCACATCGTCCTCGCCCGTAGTGAGTGAATCGGCACGGGCTTTTACCGCTGGCAGGTAGACACTGACCAGGGTGCCGCGGCCTGGCGTTGTATCGATGCGCACGCCACCGCCGATCTGTTTGGCGAAGCCGAACACCTGCGCCAGCCCCAGGCCTGAGCCCTTGCCGATATCCTTGGTGGTGAAGAACGGTTCGAAGGCTTTGGCCAGTACTTCCTCGCTCATGCCGCAGCCGCTGTCGCGGATACTCAGCACCACGTACTCACCGGGTTCCGGGTCCTCCGGGCGTTGTGGACGGGTATTGATTCGGGTGTTGCGCGTGGCCAGGGTAAGTTGGCCGCCCTCGGGCATGGCGTCGCGGGCGTTGATCGCCAGGTTGAGGATGATCATTTCGGTCTGGGTCGGGTCGGTCAGGGCTTGCCATAGCCCAGCATCGAGCTCCAGGCGCACTGCGACGCTGCCACCCAGGGTGCGGCGCAGCAGTTCTTCCAGCCCTGCCAACGTGCGGTTGAGGTTCAGCGGCACCGGCTCCAACCGTTGCTTGCGCGAAAACGCCAGCAACTGGGAGGTCAGCTTGGCCCCGCGCTCACCCGCCTCGCGAATGTGCTGCAGGCGCTTGTGTGCCTTGTCCAGCAGGCCTTTGTCCAAGTCGTTCTGCAGGAAGCTGGCACCGGTGAGGATCACTGTCAGCAGGTTGTTGAAATCGTGCGCAACGCCGGCCGTGAGCTGGCCGACCGCTTCCAGGCGCTGCATCTGCTGCAGCGCGGCCTCGATGCGTTCGCGCTCGGCGATCTGTTCGCGCAGGCGCTCGTTGGCCTCGGCCAGGTCCAGCACCGCTTCGCGTTCGCTGGAGATGTCGCGGGCGACCACATGCAGCAGGTTGTCGTCCGGCACCACCACCCAAGACAGCCAGCGCTGCTGGCCTTCGGCATGCAGGATGCGGCCGACGAAGCGGGCGCTGGTGCGTCCCTGAGAGAGCGCGGCCAGCTCGGTGAGGAAGGTTTCCTGGTCGGCTTCCGGTAGCAGCTGCAGCAGCGAAATCTGCGCCAACCGCTCACGGGGAAAGCCCAGCGCTGCTTCCCAGGCCGGGTTGAGGGCTACCGGGGTCAGGTCCTTGTTGAGTACCGCCAGCAGGTCCTGGGACAGTTCCCAGGCACGGTCGCGTTCGCGGGTGCGGCGCTCGACCCGCTCGCCGAGCATCTCGTTTAGCTGCTCCAGCGCCCGGGTGGCCTGGCGCTGCTGGTGGATGTCCTGCAGCACCCCGGAAAAGCGCACGCACAGGCCGTCGATGAGTTGGGTCTGGCCGGTGGAGAGCAGCCAGCGCGGCTCCAGTGCGCCGGGTTGAGCGATACGGAACTCGGCCCGGTAATGGCCATCGCTGTCAGGGCGCATGGCCTGCTCGACGGCGTTGCGCACACGGGATTGGTCGTCGGGGTGGATGCCGGCGTAGAAGACCTCGATCGTCATCCGAGTGTCGCTGGGCAGGCCGAACAGCATCTTGCAGCGGTCGTCCCAGACCAACTGCCCGTCCTGCGGGCGGTAGTCCCAAGTGCCCATGCCGGCGGCATCGATGGCGATGCGGGCGCGCGCCTCCGCCTCGGCCAGGGCCTCTTCAGCGCGGCGTCGGCGCTGGCGTTCCTGCACTTCGGTCAGCGCCCGGCGCACGGCCTTGGGCAGCAGCGGCAGGTTCTTCTTCAGGACGTAGTCGGTGGCGCCGAGGCGGATCATCTCCACCGCGTGTTCTTCGCCGTAGATGCCGGAGAGGAAGATGAACGGTATGTGAGGCGCCAGGCGTTGGGCGATGGCCAGCACGTCGGCGCCAGAGGAACTCGGCAGCACGCAATCGCACAGGATCAGGTCGTACGAAGCCTCGCCCAGGGCATGCTCGGCACCGACATGGTCGAACACCAGCCGTGATTGCACCTGAAACCCGCTGCGCTCAAGGCGCACCAGGATCAGCTCGGCATCCATGGCGCTGTCTTCGACCATCAGCAGTTTCAGTGGAGTAAGCTGCATCGTGTCCGCCTCAGTTGCTGCCGCGTCGGTTCAGGCGCAGCGAACCGGGTGGTGGTTCGTTGAGCACCGCCCAGAACATGCCCAGGTCGGAGATGGCGGTGACGAACTCCTTGAACTCCACAGGCTTGACCACATAGGCATTGACCCCGAGCTCATAGGCCCGGCTCAGGTCCGGCCCCTCGCGCGAGGACGTCAGCATGACGATGGGGATGCTGCGCAACTCGGCGGTTTCGCGCACTACCTTGAGGACTTCCAGGCCATCGACCTTGGGCAGCTTCAGGTCCAGCAGCATCACCGCCGGATTGCCGCCGTCGCGTCCGGCAAAGGCGTTGCGCCGCAGCAGGTAGTCCAGCGCATCGGCGCCGTCGCGCACGACGACCACCTCGTTGGCCAGCTGGCTGCGCTCAAGGGCGAGCAGGGTCAGTTCGAGGTCTCTGGGGTTGTCTTCGACCAGCAGGATAGGTTTGAGCATGATGTCCGGCCTCAGGCAGACTTTGGGTTTAGTGGCAGGGTGAAGTGGAAGCTGGCGCCCTGGTTGATGCGGCCCTCGGCCCACACCCGCCCATCGTGGCGCTCGATAATGCGGCGCACGCTGGCCAGGCCGATCCCGGTGCCTTCGAACTCTTCCATACGGTGCAGGCGCTGGAACACGCCGAACAGCTTGTCGACATAGGCCATGTCGAAGCCCACACCATTGTCGCGCACATAGAACTCGAGTTCGTGCCGGTGACGCACCGAGCCGATCTCGATGCGCGCGGGGGCGCGGCCGCGGGTGTACTTGATGGCATTGGCGATCAGGTTGTGCAGGACCATGTTGATGAAGGCCGGGTCGGCGATCACCTTGGGCAGGTCGGCGATTTCCCAGACGATGTCACGCCCCGCGTAGTCCGGCGCCAGCTCCGAGCGGATGGTGTCGGCCAGGGTATTGAGGTCGACGTCGGACAGGCGCAGCGCCGAACGGCCCATCTGCGAGAAGTTGAGCAGGTTGTCCACCAGGGTACCGGCGAATTGCGCGGCATCCTCGATATGGCTGAGGAAGCGCTTGCCGCGTTCGGAGAGCTGCTCTCCCTCTATTTCGCCGAGCAGTTCACTGTAGCCGGCGATGTGCCGCAGCGGAGCACGCAGGTCGTGGGACACGCTGTAGGAAAACGCTTCGAGTTCCTTGTTCGAGCGCTTCAGCTCGCCGGCCAGCTGTGCCAGTTCCTCGGCCTTGCGCAAGACGATGCCGAGCACCGCGCCGCGCAACTCCATCACGCCTTCGATGATCAGCGGGTGCCAAGGCGCGCTGAAGCCGCGCACTTCCTGCTGCCAGCGCTCGAAGCTGTGCCGTGGGTTGAGATTGCCCTGCGGACCGACAGACTTCTCCGGTTGGCCCGCCCAGTTCACCGTATGGGCCTGCTCGGGCCGGAACCATACAAGATAGTGCGAATGAATTTGCGAGATCGCGACTGCCAGCACCCCGGCGGCATGCCGGGCCAATTCAGGCAGTTCATCGATGTCACGCTGTACGTTGTCGGTGTGGAACACCGCCTGGCCGTCACGCCGCGCCAGCCAGTGCGCCAGGGCATTGACCAGCGACGCTGGCGGGGTGGCGCCGATCAGGTCGCAGCGCTCGGCGCTGATGATCGCCGCCCCCGAGGCTCCGGCGAACTGCAGCATCACCTCGGGCTGGGCGAGCAGGCCATCGCTGACACTGTCATGGTCGGCCATCGAGCCGAGCATGCGCACGATGCGCTGGCGCAAGTCGAGCAGCTGGCGTGTGCTGTCGTGGGACTCGATGGCCTCGATCTGCAACGACAGCACATTGGCCAGCAGTTCGCAGGCGGTGCGGGTCTGGAAATCCACCGGCCTAGGCTGGTCATGGTGGCAGGACACCAGGCCCCATAGCTGGTCATCGACCACGATGGACAACGACATCGACGCCAGTGTGCCCATGTTGCGCATGTACTGCAGGTGCACCGGCGACACACTGCGCAGCGAGGCGAAGCTCATGTCCAGAGCCTTGCCGGTACGCGGATTGCTGGCCGGCACCAGGGGCGAGGGTTGGTAGTTGGCGTCTTCGATCACCCGGATGCGGTTGATCCGGTACAGCTCGCGAGCCTGGCGCGGGATGTCCGAAGCGGGGAAGCACAGCCCCTGGTAGCTCGGGTAGCCGGGGTCGGCATCCTCGGCCAGGACCGTGCCGGTGCCCTCGCTGTCGAAGCGGTAGGCCATGACCCGGCCGAAGCCGGTGATGCGTTTGATCTGGCGTACTGATTGCAGCAGCAACTCGTCGATGCTGCTGACCTGGTGCAGGGTGCTGACGAAGGCGCGGACCAGCGGGTAGTAGTTGTCCTTTTCGCCACCCTGCGCAGCACTGCGGTGGGGTTCCAGTTCGAGGATCAGCACCTGGTCGTGACGGTGTGCCAGGACCCGCAGCGGCGCTTGCCAGGGCGCACCATGGTGCAGGTGTGTATCGCCGATGTGAAACGGGAAGATTTCGTCGTCGGGCAGGTTGGCCAGGCGGGTGCGCAGGTCGAAGCTGGTGCTGACCAGCTCGGCGAAGGCTTGGCCCGCCAGCGCGCGGGCAGGTACGCCCAGCCAACGCTCGGTATTCTCGCTGGCCTGGAGAATACGCAGGTCGGTCTCGTCCAGCACCAACAGGAAACCCTGAGGCTGAATGCTGCCCGGAACCTGGATCGGTTCCTGGGCACAGCGCTCGATGGCCTGCTCGAGCGAGGTCGGTTCGGTCGTCACGGGACTCTCCTGTAGGGTCCGTCCACGCATGGCGCATGCGTATTGCACAGGATGTTGTTGGTGAACGGTATCAGAATGCCGGCCGCTTTGCCGGGATCTGATTGTTTTGAAAGGCGCCAGGCGCTGGGGTTTCGTTATCAGGCGAGAAAATTCAATCGTGTCACGTTTGTCAGGCCCGCAATGAACTGCACAGCCCCAGCCCCGCCATTTTCATTAATGCCAAAGAGGGGTAGGGCTTGCCCGGCCCGGATCCAATCGCGCTGCTACGCTCAAGTTCAACCTATACAGGAAGGATTGTCAGGTGACGGAGCGCTTTGTGGCCATGCTGTTGGGCCTGTGGTTGAGTGGCAACGCCATGGCAGCGGATTTTCTCGTTGAAGTGCAGGTGCGCGTGCAGCGCGGGTGCATGCTGGTCAACCAGCAGCGCGATGCCGGCCCGCAGGCGCTGGGGCGCATCGACCTGGGCAGCGCGGCGCGCCTGGATGGCCCTGGTGCGCCGTTGAGTGGCGCTCTGCTGGCCCAGCGCCCGCCGCGGTTGGAGTGCAACCCCGATACCCCGTACCAGGTACGTGTCGATGGCGGCCAGCACGGCGGCATCGGCGAACTGCGCTACCTGGCGAGCCGCGATGTCCAGGCCCGGCCGATTCCCTATCGTCTCTACCGCGACGCCGCCTGGCGCCAGCCGTTGACGGTGGACGCTGCGCAATCGGCGCGGGTGCCGGACAGCGGTTCGGCGCAGCTTCCCCTCTACGCACGGATCGACAAGCTGGCCTGGGTACCCCGCGCCGGCCTGTATACCGACCTGCTCAAAGTCACGGTCACCTGGTAGGGAGGCTTCATGCTCATGGAAGTGTTGCACCGTGGATCGATCCTGCTGCTGACCCTCGGCCCGCTGCTGTTGCCCACTGGCGCGGCCCACGGCACCACCACCGGCTTCATCCAGGCGCGCCTGGTGATCAGCGCCGCCTGTCAGATCAGCAGCGACCCGCAACCGGCCACCCTGGGCAACCCGGGGTTGATGGACTTCGGTGCGCGGGGGCCGACCTGGGACCAGCCTTTGACCAGCCGGGTCGACGAGGCCGGCGGCGAGGGCAGCCTGCAGATCAGCTGTTCGCCCCAGGTGCGCGCTTTCAGCGTGCGCATCAACGGTGGCCAGAACGGCAGCGACGGCGTGCGCCGCCTGAGCAATGGCCGCGAGCTCATTCCCTACCAACTGGCCATCGACCCGGGCGGCAACAGCCGCTACGGCATCGGCCAGGCCCGTACCTTCACCATCAGCAGTACCCAGCAAGTGCCCGTGCCCATCTACGGCGTAGTGGTCGCGCAACCGCGCGCGCTGCCTGCCGGGCTGTATCGCGACACCCTCAGGGTGACCCTGGACTGGTAACACGCAAGGAGATTCCGATGCCCAAGCACCTCACCCGCTGCATGCTCGCCGGCCTTGGCCTCGCCCTGGCGGCCCAGGCCCAGGCCGCTACCGTGACCGGCACCATCAGCTCGACCCTGACCCTGACCGCCGCCTGTCAGGTCAATGGCAGCGGCGGCACCTCGGGGCTGAATTTCGGCAGCCTCAACTTTGGCACCCAGGATTCGCTGTTCACCACCGCCAATGGCCAGGTGCTCGGCGGCGGAGGCGGGGCCATGAGTATTCTCTGCTCGGCAGGCACGGTGCCGACGATCAAGGTGCGTGCCGGCGCCCATGACTCGCAATCCGCCGGGGGGACCCGGGCCTTGGCCGATGGCGCGGGCAATTTCGTGCCCTACGACTTCTACACCGACGCCGGACACACCCAGCTGCTGGCGATCGACGGCACCATTACCCTGCCGACCAGTACCGGCGTGGCGCAGACCGTCAACCTGTATGGCCAGGCCCGGGGTAAAGCCGGCCTGCCGGCCGGGGTGTACACCGACACGGTGGCGGTCGAGCTGAGTTTCTGAGCCATGCCAGGCACTGCGCGGCTGCTGGCGGTCGGCGTGTGCCTGACGTTGACCCCGGGTGCCCACGCGGTCACCACCAGCACCTTCCAGGTGACGGCGCAGATCGTCGCGGGCTGCCTGGTTGTGGGCGGCGTGACGGCCTATGGCGTGCTCGACTACGGCACCAGCTCGGCACTGTCCACGGCCACCCTGAGCACCTCGCTCGGCGGCAGCACGGTGACGTTCCAGTGCACCCCCGGCGTGGCCCTGAGCATGAGCCTGGACGGCGGCCAGAACAGCGCCAGCGGCACGCGCAACCTCAAGCGTTCGGGCGGTACGCAATTGCTGGCCTACCAGCTTTACCGCGACGCTGGTTTCAGCCAGAGCCTGGGCATCGGCAGCAGCGTGGCGGTGAGCTACAGCGACCCGACCGCGATCAAGCTGCCGGTCTATGGCCGTACCACCCTGACCGGCACCTTGCCGGCGGGGACCTACACCGATGTCGTGCAAGTGACGGTGACCTGGTGAAAGGCCACCGCGGATAACAGAAAAGGAGAGGGGCATGGGGGCAGGCGCGAAATGGGCGCGAGGAATCATCGGGGTGCTGCTGTTGGCCAGCGCACCGGCCTTCGCGGCCACCTCGGTGCTGATCTGGCCGATCGACCCAGTGCTGGAGGCCGACCAGAAGGCCGGCGCGCTGTGGCTGGAAAACCGTGGCTCGGCGCCGACCAGCCTGCAGGTGCGGGTGTTCGCCTGGCGCCAGGGCGAGTACCAGGAGCAGTTCCAGGCCCAGCGCGAGATCATCGGCAGCCCGCCGGTGGCCAACATTGCGCCGGGGCAGAAACAACTGATCCGCCTGACCCGCACCGGCGGTTCGCCCGCAGGTCAGGAACAGGCATACCGCATCATCATCGATGAGATCCCGTCGCCGCTGCCGACCGATGCCGCCAGTGAAGGGCCGAAGGCAGCGATCCGTTTGCAGATGCGCTACTCGGTGCCGCTGTTCGTCTACGGCGAGGGGCTGTGGGGCAAACCCGACCCTGCGGGCAAGCGCAGCGCCGAAGGCGTGGGCAAGCCGCAGTTGAGCTGGCACGCGGTGACGGTACAAGGCAAACCCTATGTCGAGCTGCGCAACACGGGGCCTGTGCATGCGCGGCTGACCGACGTGGTGCTGCAGCAAGCCGGTCAGGACAGGCCATTGGTCGAAGGGCTGCTCGGTTATGTGTTGCCTGGCGCCAGCATGCGCTGGCCGGCACCGGCCACGCCGGGCGCCGCCAGCGTGCTGAAAGGGCGAGTCAACGGCCAGGAGGTGGCACAAGCCATCAAACAGGGGCAATGAGCCGCGCTTGAACGGATCACAGGGGCCAGGGAGGACCCGGCAATGGTTGGAAATCGTGTGTGAGCTGGGTGCGGGTGGCAACGCACCGGTTGTGGCTGGGCCTGGCGGTGCTGGGGCCCGGCCTGGGCGTGGCCGACGAGCTGCCGCCGCCGCCCTCGGAGCATGCCGCCATCGCCGACGCCACGCTGTACCTCGACCTGCTGGTGAACCAGGTGGCCAAGGCTGAGCTGGTGCCGGTGCAGCAGCGCGCCGGGCGCCTGTACCTGGCCAGCGAGGTGCTGCGCGAGGCGGGCGTCAGGCTGCCGGGAAAGCCTCAGGGCGAGGTGGCCCTGGACGACATCTCCGGCCTGCACAGCGACTACGACAGCCAGAACCAGCGCCTGCTGCTGCAGGTGCCGCCGGCCTGGCTACCCGACCAGCAGGTCGGTGAGCGCAACCTGTACCCGGCCAGCGACGCGCGCAGCAGCTTCGGCGCCTTGCTCAACTACGACGCCTACCTCAACGACACCGATGAGGGCGGCAGCTACCTGGCCGCCTGGAACGAGCTGCGCCTGTTCGACGACTGGGGCACCTTTTCCACCACCGGGCAATGGCGCCAGTCGTTCAATGGTGCCCAGGCCCAGGGCCGCCAGGGCTTCCTGCGCTACGACACCACCTTCCGCTACACCGACGAGCAGCGCCTGCTCACTTATGAGGCCGGCGACCTGGTGACCGGCGCGCTGCCCTGGACCACCTCGGTGCGCGTGGGCGGGCTGCAACTGTCCCGCGACTTCGGCGCCCGTCCCGACCTGGTCACCTATCCGTTGCCGGCCTTTGCTGGCGAAGCCGCTGTGCCGACCTCGCTGGACCTGTTCATCAACGGCTACAAGAGCAGCAGTACCGAGTTGCAGCCTGGCCCCTACACCCTGACCAACGTGCCGTTCATCAACGGCGCCGGCGAAGCGGTGGTGGTCACCACCGATGCCCTGGGCCGGCAGGTGTCGACCACCTTGCCGTTCTATGTCACCAGCAGCCTGCTGGCCAAGGGCCTGTCGGACTTCTCGGTGGCCGCCGGCAGCCTGCGCCGCGACTACGCCGTGCGCGATTTCGCCTATGGTCCGGGTGTGGCCTCGGCGACCCTGCGCCACGGTGTATCCGACTACTTCACCGTGGAAACCCATGCCGAGAGCGCCGAGTCGCTGATGCTCGGCGGCCTGGGCGGCAACCTGCGCCTGGGCACCTTCGGCGTGCTCAATGCGGCAGTGACCCAGAGCCGCTTTGAAAGCGATACAGGCCAGCAGCTGGCGCTGGGCTACCAGTACAACAGCCGGCGGATCGGCTTCAACTACCAGCGCGTGCAGCGCCATGGCGACTACGCCGACCTGTCGCGGGTCGACAGCCCCTACACGCGCCTGAGCCAGCGCAGCGAGCAGGCGACTCTGAGCCTGAACCTGGACAGCTACGGCAGCCTCGGCGCCGGTTACTTCGATGTGCGCGCCGGTGACGGCACGCGCACGCGGCTGATCAACCTCAGCTGGAGCAAGCCGCTGTGGCGCAACAGCAGCCTGTACCTGTCGGCCAACCGCGAGGTTGGTGACAGCCAGTGGGCGGTGCAGGCGCAACTGGTGATCCCCTTCGACCTGCGCGGCACCCTGGCCTTCAGCGCCGAGCGCAGCAAGGACGGCCAGGACCTGCAGCGGGTCAACTACAGCCAGGCGGTACCGGTGGGCGGTGGTGTGGGCTATAACTTGGGCTACGCCACCGGCGGCAACCGCGACGACTACCGCCAGGCCGACCTGACCTGGCGCCTGCAATCGGTGCAGTTGCAGGTGGGCGCCTACGGCAGCAGCGGCGAGATGACCCGCTGGGCCGACGTCAGCGGTTCGCTGGTGCTGATGGATGCGGGGCTGTTCGCCGCCAACCGCATCGACGACGCCTTTGTGGTGGTCAGCACCAGCGGCTACGCCGATGTGCCGGTGCGCTACGAGAACCAGCAGATCGGTCGCACCGACCGCAATGGCCACTTGCTGGTGCCCTACAGCAGTGGCTATTACCGCGGCAAATACGAGATCGACCCCATGGACCTGCCCGCCGATGTGCTGGCGCCGCAGGTGGAACAGCGAGTGGCGGTGCGCCGTGGCAGCGGCTACCTGCTGGAGTTCCCGCTCCAGCGTGTGCTGGCGGCAAGCCTGGTGTTGGTCGACGGCAATCAGCAGGAGCTCAAGCTGGGCAGCCGGGTGCGCCACCAGGAAAGCGGCGCCGAGGCGGTGGTGGGCTGGGATGGGCTGGTCTACCTGGAAAACCTGGCGCCGCACAACCGCCTGCAGGTGGACAAGGCCGACGGCGGGCAGTGCCAGGTGGCGTTCGACCTGCCTGAAGGGGAGGGGCCGATCCCGTTGATCGGTCCGCTGGTGTGCCAGTGAATGTTCGACGGCACGGCCTGCTGTTCGGCCTGTTGCTGGCGCCATGCCCGGCCTGGGCACTGTGTTCGTCGGTGGCTACCACGCCAGCGGCGTTCGGCACCGTCAATTCGACGCTGGTACGTACTACCGTGCAGACCGCCTCGAGCACCAATTCCGGCTTGCAGTGCACCGGCTCGCTGCTCAGCCTGCTGTCCAGCAATGACCACTTCTACGCAACCATCACGCCCGCCTCCGGTGGCCTGGTCGGCCCGACCGGCGATGTCATCAACTACACCCTGTACGCCGACAACAGCGTCAACTACCCGATCACCCGGGGCGTTGCCTTCGACTTTGCCCGCAATGGCATCATCGACTTGCTGGGCCTGCTCAATGGTCCGACGCCCAAGGCGGTACCGATTTATCTGCGTACACAGATCGGCAGCAATGTCGCCGCGGGCCTGTACCAGGAGACGCTGACCGTTGCCTGGAGCTGGAACTACTGCTCGGGCATCGGCATCGGCAATATCTGCCTGGGGCGCGACATCGGCAGTGGCAGCAAGACCCTGAACGTCAGCCTGACGGTAAGCAACGACTGCCAGATCACCACGCCCAACATCAGCTTCGCCAGCGCACCGGTGGTGGCCGGGTTCGGCACGGTGAACCAGAGCCTGAGCGTGTCGTGCACCAAGGGCAGCAACTACACGGTCGGGCTGGACGACGGGCAGAACGTCTCGGGCGGACGGCGGCGGATGAAATCCAGTGCCAACAACTACCTGGCCTACGACATCTTCAAGAGCGCAGGCGTGGTGCGCTGGGGCTCGGTGGGCGCGGCGCGGCGTTCGAGCAGCGATGCCGAGGTGAACCCCGGGGCGGGGACCGGCACGGGCAGCCAGGTGTTCAACTACAACGCCAAGGTGTACACCGACCAGGCCACGCCGCCGGCGGCGACCTATACCGACAGCGTGATCCTGGATGTGCAGTTTTGAGTGACGGCGTTGCTCAGCGCAGGTCGCCGACCATCTTCAGCAACGTCTCAAGCACCGCTCCGGCCAGCGCCTTGGAGCGCTCACCCGACCAGCCGGTGCGCGGGTTCGGCGCATCGTCGTGGTCCTTGAATGGCATCTCCAGGGTCAGCGACAGACAGTCATGGGTCTGCCCCACGGCATTGCATGCCAGGGTCATGTTGGCCTGGCCTGGTTCGTCGCGGGTATAGCCATACTTCACCTGGAAGTCTGGGGTCAGGCTGCACAGGGTACTGCGGAACTGCTCTTCCAGCTTGGCGATGCGTGGCGTATAGCCGGGGTTGCCCTCGCAGGCCGCGGTGAACACATGGGGGATCTCCTCGTCGCCATGGGCATCGATGAACGCGTCCACGCCATGTAGCTTCATCTGGCTCTGGGCGAAGAACACCTCGGGGCTCAGTTCGACGCTGGCGTCCTGCCAGGCGCGGTTGAGGTCCTTGCCCTTGAAGTTGGTGCGCAGGTGGCCGAGGAAGGCGCCATCCGGGTTCATGTTGGGGATCAGGTACAGGTCGGCCTTGGCCAGCAGTTGCTGGATGACCGGGGTGTTGGCTTCGAGGGCGTCGATCACACCTTCCATGAACCACTCGGCCATGTGCTCGCCCGGGTGCTGCTGGGCGATGAGCCACAGCTTGCGCTTGCCGACCGCGCCGTTGCCTGCGCGCAGCAGCGGGATATCCCGACCTTGCACGCTGCGCCCGCTGGCCAGCAGCTCGACGCCGGGGATCTGCTTGGCGCGCTCGATCAGCTGGTTGTGGCGAGCGCGGGGGTAGGGCTCGAAGTAGGCGAACCAGGCTTGTGGCTGTTCGGCCTTGAAGTCGAAGCTCAGGGCCTTGCCGTCGAACTGGCTGGGCACGCGGAACCAGGTCTGCTGGTCGTAGGAGGCCACGGCGTGGTAGCCGGTCCAGGCGTTCTTGTAGGAGGACTGGTGGGCGTTATCCAGGCTGAAGCGATGAACCTGGCCCGGGGTCAGGCCGCTGGCCTTGAAGTGGAACCACTGGAAGTGGTCGCTGTGGCTGTCCTTGCGGATGTTCAGGTGGACGTGCGCAGGGTCGCTGGCGTCCAGGACCAGGATGTTGCCGGAGTCGAAATCGCAGTCGATGTGCAGCGGGGAGAGCGTCACGGTCATTGCCAGCCTCCTGTTGGCGTTGTTGTGACCGTACTCTACACCGCCTGGTGGCGCGGGTGCGCAGGTTAATTGACGCAGTCGTGGATAAGCCCGCGCCTGCGAATCAGGCCAGCAGCCCCAGTGCCACAAGCGCAGCAACACCAAGCCCGACGGCAATCGAACAGCCACCTAGCGAAAGCGCCGCGCGCCCTTGCCGGTACCAGCCGTCATGGCCCAATTGCCGCGCGGGGGCGAGCAGGCTGCGCCAGCGCAGTTCGGTTTCGTGGAAGGCGCGCAGGTGGTCGGGGTCGGCATCCAGCCAGCGGCGGAAGTCGATGCGTTCGCTGGCGGTCACCTGCGGGCTCTGCAGGCGCACGTACCATTGGCCGGCAATGCTGGCCAGCGCGTCGCCGGGGGCACGGGCAGTCTGTAGGGCCTGGTTCATGTGGCGTTCGATGCTGATCAGTGGCAGGTCCAGGTGCTCGGCAATGGCGGCGAAGCTCAGCTGGTCGATGCGGTTGAGCAGGAAGACTTGCTGGACCCGGCGCGGCAGGCGCTTGAGTGCATGCAGCAGTGCGTCTTCAGCGTGCATTTCGGCAGGGTGCGGGTCGTGCTCGAGAGGCAGCAGCAGGCGGGTCATGGACAGCTCCTTGCTCATAAGGAAAGGGTGGGGGCATCTTCCTTGATGCCGAACCAGCTTAGGCTAAACGAGATTGATTCTCAAGTGCTGATTCCGCAAAGATTTGTAATGAGCATTCACGTGCTGACACACTTTTGCTATCATCGCGGCCATTAAACGATCTTCATTAGCCTGAAGAGCCAAAAAAAATGACCCGGCAAAAAGCCGGGTCAAAAACCGTGATTAGCCTGATGAGGAGATAATCTGAGCGTCCGACCTGAGGACGTTGCAGGTTATCCAGCGGGTCTCGCGACCTGCTGATTGCAATAATAATCGTTATCATTTGCCAGTCAAATGATTTTTCAGCGATCGGCTAAAAAAATATTCCTGACGCACTCCTCGTCCCCGGCAATCGGGGCTTTTGCCGTTCGTCGGCTATCACGTTCTCCCTTCAGCTCGATGCCTTTTCCGTGGCGTGGCACTGCTCCAGCAGGGCGCGGGCCATATTGATCATGTGCATCAGCGCAAACACCACTTCCCGCGTCGTGCCCTGCAGATGGTTGCCGGTTTCCTGTGCCGTGGCCGAGGCGCAGCGCAGCAGGGCCATGGCGTGCTCGCTGGCCTGGGCGTCGCTGACGCCTTCGCGCAGGGTCCACAGTGAACGCTCCAGGTCGCGGGGCGTGGGGGTGGGGTTGAGGTAGAAATCGAGGGCGCGGCGGGCTGCTTCTTCGTCGAGATCTGTTTCTTCTTTTGTCGAATTGCTCATGACTGCTCCTGTGAAATCCCTTCGAGGACAATGAGCGTTGATGTTAGGTCAATTTGTATTATTTTTGAGTTCTGAGATAATTCAGAATGTGTATTGATGCCGTTCATCCAGTCCGTATCGTTCACTGCCATGGAAAACTGGATCGAATTTCTGTCGCGCTATCAGCGCGAGCACAACCTCAAGCAGCACCAACTGGCCGAACGCCTGGGCATGACCCAAGGCGGTGTCGGCCATTGGCTGCGTGGCACGCGCAGGCCCACCCTGGTGACAGTCAACGAGAAGCTGGAAAAGCTCGGGCTGGTGTACCTCGAAGCGCGGGTGATGGTGGTCGAGCGTGACGTTACGGTTCGCGAGACCAGGGGAGCCTACGCCGTGGAGCGGCCGCTTTCGGTCAATGCCTTGCGCCATGCCAGTTTCCGCTTTCCAGTGCTGAGCTGGACCGACCTGGACGGGCCTTTGCCGCAATCCTGTGAAGTTCATGAGCTGACCGATTACATGCCTGCGGGCAATGCGTTCTGGTTGCCGGTCGAGAACGATTCGATGAATGCCGCCAGCGGTAGGAGCGTGCCGCTGGGCATGCGGGTGCTGGTGGATGCGGGGATCGAGGTGACGCCGGGCAGGCTGGTGGTGGCTCGGCAGCCCGGTAAGTCGGCCGTGCTGCGTGAGTTGATCGAGGAGGGCGGGCAGCGCATGCTCAGGCCGCTCAATACCTTGTATCCGACGGTGCTGTGCGAGGAAGGGTGCGAGTTCCTTGGCGTTGTGGTGCGGATGCACGGGGTGCTCTAGGTTCGCGCGCAGACCGTGTTGGGGCTGCGAGGTGCCAGGCGGGGGGCTTGCAGCGCTCTCTAGATCGAGCGCCGCCCGCGCGGCGCATCGCTGGCAAGCCAGCTCCCACATCTGTTTCGGGCCAGTTATGTCTGCGCCGCGGCGGCTGTACGCCTTGTGGGTACGACGCGGTTTCAGCTTGGGCGCCACTGGCGCCCCACCTGTCTCAAGACAAGCGCCAAGGCGGACAGTGATAACCTTACAGGATTGATTGGCCCGAAACAGATGTGGGAGCTGGCTTGCCAGCGATGCGCCGCGTGGGCGGCGCTCGATCTCAGAGGCGAAACAACCCTTTCGACGAACACATTGCCGCCGTTACGCCTCCTCCAACTCCACCAACACTGTCCCCTCGCTGACCATATCCCCCTCCTGACAGAACAGCGCCTTCACCGTCCCATCATGGGGCGCCCGGATGCTGTGCTCCATCTTCATCGCCTCAAGCACCACCAGCGCAGTACCGGCCTCCACAGCCTGCCCCGGCTCCACCAGCACCCGCACGATACTGCCGTTCATCGGCGCACCCAGCCCGCCCTGGTGGCTGTGGCTGGCCTCGGCCGCAGCGATCGGGTCATGAACGCTGACGGCATGCAGCTCACCCTGCCACTGCAGGTACAGCGTGCCACCCCGACGCACCGCCAGGTGGCGATGGCGCAGACCATCCTGGTCATGACACAGCTGCTCCCCCTCCAGGCGATAAGTCGAAGGCGCACTACGCTCCAAAGCCACTGCCTGCTCATGTCCGTCGCATTGCAGGTGCAGGCTGCTGCGTGCCGGCAGCCCCAGGCGCAGGCCATCGCGCAAGGTCCAGGGCGAGGCGGGGTCGTCCTGGCGCAGTTGCGCCGGCTCACTTTGCAGCCAGGCTTCGGCGGCGGCCTCCCAGAATTGCGCCGGCAGCGCTTGTGGTGGGGGTAGCAGCACATCCTGATGACGCGGAATGAACCCGGTGTCCAGCTCCGCCTCGGCAAACGCTGGGTGTGCCAGGATGCGGCGCAGGAAGGCAATGTTGGTTTTCAGCCCGCCAATGGCGAACTCATCGAGCATCGCCAGCAGTCGCAGGCGCGCCTGTTCGCGGTCCTGGCCCCAGGCGATCAGCTTGCCCAGCATCGGGTCGTAGAACGGCGATACCACATCGCCCTCGCTGACGCCGCTGTCCACCCGGCGGCCTTCGCCCGGCGCCGACTCGCGGTACAGCGCCAGGGTGCCGGTGGCCGGGAGGAATTCGTTGGCCGGATCCTCCGCGTATAGCCGTACCTCGATGGCGTGGCCGATCAGCGGCACCTGCTCTTGAGTCAAAGGCAGCGGCTCGCCGCAGGCCACGCGGATCTGCCAGGCCACCAGGTCGAGCCCGGTGATGGCCTCTGTGACCGGATGCTCCACCTGCAGGCGGGTGTTCATTTCCATGAAGAAGAACTCGCCACGGGCATCGAGCAGGAACTCGACAGTGCCGGCCCCCACGTAGCCGATGGCCTGGGCGGCGCGCACCGCGGCCTCGCCCATGGCCTTGCGCAGCTCGGGGGAGAGGCCCGGTGCCGGGGCTTCCTCGACCACCTTCTGGTGGCGGCGCTGGATTGAGCAGTCGCGCTCGTTGAGGTACAGGCAGTGGCCGTGCTGGTCGGCGAACACCTGGATCTCCACATGGCGCGGCTTGAGCACGTACTTCTCGACCAGCATCCGCGCATCGCCGAACGACGACTGCGCTTCACGTTGCGCCGAGGCCAGGGCGTCGGCCAGCTGGCTTTCCTCCTCGACCACCTTCATGCCCTTGCCGCCGCCCCCGGCGCTGGCCTTGAGCAGCACCGGGTAGCCGATGCGCTCGGCGGCGGCGCGGAAGGTCTCCAGGTCTTGGGCCTCGCCGTGGTAGCCCGGCACCAGCGGCACGCCGGCGGCCTCCATCAGCGCCTTGGCCGCCGACTTGCTGCCCATCGCATCGATGGCGCTGGCCGGTGGGCCAAGGAAGATCAGCCCGGCCTGTTCGATGGCGCGGGCAAAACCGGCGTTCTCCGAGAGGAAGCCATAGCCTGGGTGGATGGCTTGGGCGCCGCTGGCCTTGGCGGCGGCGAGCAGCTTGTCGATCACCAGGTAGCTGTCGGCGGCCTTGCTGCCACCGAGGTCGACACGGATGTCGGCCTCGCGGCTGTGCCGCGCGTCGCGGTCGGTGGCGCTGTGCACGGCCACGGTGGTCAGGCCCATGGCCTTGGCGGTGCGCATCACCCGGCAGGCGATTTCGCCGCGGTTGGCGACCAGCAGGGTGGTCAGCGTGGGTCGGCTCATGGGCGCGGTTCCTTGTTGTCTTGCCAGGCAGGGCGGCGTTTTTCCAGGAAGGCGCGCAGGCCCTCCTGGCCTTCGGCGCTGACGCGGATGCGGGCGATGGTGTTCTCGCAGTAGCGGCGCAGGGCCGGGCTCAGCTCACCGTCATCCACTTCGCGCAGTAGGTCCTTGGTGGCGCGCAGCGCCTGCGGGCTGTTCTGCAGCAGGTTGTCGACCCAGGCCTCGACCTGGGCGTCCAGTTCGGCGGCCGGGTACACCTCGGCCAGCAGGCCCAGGTCGCGGGCGCGCACGCCGCTGAAGCGCTCGGCGGTGAGGGCGTAGCGGCGCGCGGCGCGCTCGCCGATGGCCTTGACCACGAACGGGCTGATCACCGCCGGAGCCAGGCCGATGCGCACCTCCGACAGGCACAGTTGGGCGTCCTCGGCGCCGATGGCCATGTCGCAGCAACTGATCAGCCCCAGCGCGCCGCCGAAGGCCGCGCCTTGCACCACGGCCAGGGTCGGCGCCTTGAGCCGGTGCAGGGCGTACATCAGCTCGCCCAGCTCATGGGCGTCGTCCAGGTTGGTGTTGAAGTCCAGTTGCGCCGACTGCTGCATCCACGCCAGGTCGGCGCCGGCGCTGAAGTGCCGGCCACGGCCGCGCAGCACCACGAAGCGCAGGCCGCTATCCTCGCCCAGCTGGTCGAGGGCGACGATCAGTTCGCGGATCATCTGCGCGTTGAAGGCGTTGTTCTTGTCTTCCCGGCTCAGCCACAGGGTGGCGAAACCGCGAGGGTCCTTGACCAGTTCAAGGGTGGCGAATTCGCTCATGGGTCACATCCGGAATATGCCGAAGCGGCTCTGTTCGATCGGGGCGTTCAGCGCGGCGGACAGCGCCAGGCCGAGCACGTCGCGGGTCTGCGCCGGGTCGATGACACCGTCGTCCCACAGCCGGGCGCTTGAGTAGTAGGGGTGGCCCTGGCGCTCATACTGGTCGAGGATCGGCTGCTTGAGCTTCTTCTCGTCATCGGCGCTGAACACCTCGCCGCTGCGCTCGCTCTGCTCGCGCTTGACCTGGGCCAGCACGCCGGCCGCCTGTTCGGCGCCCATCACGCCGATGCGGGCGTTGGGCCACATCCACAGGAAGCGCGGGTCGTAGGCGCGGCCGCACATGCCGTAGTTGCCGGCGCCGAAGCTGCCGCCGATGATCACCGTGAACTTCGGTACCTGGGCGCAGGCCACTGCCGTCACCAGCTTGGCGCCGTGCTTGGCGATGCCGCCTTCCTCGTATTTTTTTCCGACCATGAAACCGGTGATGTTCTGCAGGAACAGCAGCGGGATGCCGCGCTGGCAGGCCAGTTCGATGAAGTGCGCGCCTTTTTGCGCGGCCTCGGCGAAGAGGATGCCGTTGTTGGCCAGGATCGCCACCGGGTAGCCGTGCAGGTGAGCGAAGCCGCACACCAGGGTGGTGCCGAACAGCGCCTTGAATTCATCGAACACCGAACCATCGACCAGCCGCGCAATCACCTCGCGCACATCGAACGGCTGCTTGGCGTCGGCCGGGACCACGCCGTACAGCTCTTCGGCGTTGTACAGCGGCGCGATCGGTGCCTGGCATTGCAGCTTGCCCTGCTTGTGCCAGTTGAGATTGGCGACGCTGCGCCGGGCGATGGCCAGGGCGTGCTCGTCGTTGTCGGCATAGTGGTCGGCCACGCCGCTGGTGCGGCAGTGCACGTCGGCGCCGCCGAGGTCCTCGGCACTGACTACCTCGCCGGTCGCGGCTTTTACCAAAGGGGGGCCTGCGAGGAAGATGGTCGCCTGCTGGCGCACCATGATCGCTTCGTCGGCCATGGCTGGCACGTAGGCGCCACCGGCGGTGCACGAGCCCATCACCACGGCGATCTGCGGTATCCCCAGGGCGCTCATGTTGGCCTGGTTGAAGAAGATCCGCCCGAAGTGCTCGCGGTCAGGGAACACCTCGTCCTGGCGTGGCAGGTTGGCGCCGCCGGAGTCCACCAGGTAGATGCATGGCAGGCGGTTCTGCAGGGCGATGGTCTGGGCGCGCAGGTGCTTCTTCACCGTCAGCGGGTAGTAGGAGCCGCCTTTGACCGTGGCGTCGTTGGCCACGATCATGCACTCCACGCCTTCGACGCGGCCGATGCCGGCGATCACGCCCGCAGCCGGCACGTCTTCGCCGTACACCTCATGGGCGGCCAGCTGGCCGATCTCGAGGAACGCCGAGCCCGGGTCGAGCAGGCGGTCGATGCGCTCGCGCGGCAGCAGCTTGCCCCGCGAGGTATGCCGCTCCTGGGCCTTCGGCCCGCCGCCCTGACTGACCTGGGCGAGCAGGCCGCGCAGGGCCTGGACCTGTTCGAGCATGGCCGCGCTGTTGGCGGCGAACTCCGCCGAGCGCGGGTTGATCTGGGTATGCAGGGTAGCCATGTGCGCCCGTTCCTTGTGCTCAGCGGGTTTCGTTGAACAGTTCGCGGCCGATCAGCATCCGGCGGATTTCGCTGGTGCCGGCGCCAATCTCGTACAGCTTGGCGTCGCGCAACAGGCGGCCAGCCGGGAATTCATTGATGTAGCCGTTGCCGCCGAGGATCTGGATCGCTTCCAGGGCCATCTGCGTGGCGCGTTCGGCGGTGTAGAGGATGACCCCGGCGGCGTCCTTGCGGGTGGTCTCGGCGCGGTCGCAGGCCTGGGCCACGGCGTACAGGTAGGCGCGGCTGGCGTTGAGCTGGGTGTACATGTCGGCGATCTTGCCCTGGATCAGCTGGAACTCGCCGATGCTCTGGCCGAACTGCTTGCGGTCGTGGATGTACGGCACCACCAGGTCCATGCAGCTCTGCATGATGCCGGTCGGGCCGCCGGACAGCACCACGCGCTCGTAGTCCAGGCCGCTCATCAGCACGCGCACGCCGCCGTTGAGCTGGCCGAGGATGTTTTCTTCCGGCACTTCGACGCCGTCGAAGAATAGCTCGCAGGTGTTGGAGCCGCGCATGCCGAGCTTGTCGAACTTGTTGCTGCGGCTGAAGCCTTTCCAGTCGCGCTCGACGATGAACGCGGTGATGCCGTGGGGGCCCTTGTCCAGGTCGGTCTTGGCGTAGATCACGTAGGTGTTGGCGTCGGGGCCGTTGGTGATCCAGGTCTTGCTGCCGTTGAGCACGTAGCGGTCGCCGCGTTTTTCGGCGCGCAGTTTCATCGACACCACGTCGGAGCCGGCGTTGGGCTCGCTCATGGCCAGGGCGCCGATGTGCTCGCCGCTGATCAGCTTGGGCAGGTACTTGAGCTTCTGCTCGTGGCTGCCGTTGCGGTTGATCTGGTTGACGCACAGGTTGGAGTGGGCGCCGTAGGACAGGGCCACTGACGCCGAGCCCCGGCTGATCTCTTCCATCGACACCACGTGGGCCAGGTAGCCCAGGCCGGCGCCGCCGTATTCTTCGGGCACGGTGATGCCCAGCAGGCCCATGTCGCCGAATTTGCGCCACATGTCGGCGGGGAACAGGTTGTCGTGGTCGATCTGCGCGGCGCGCGGCGCCAGCTCGGCGGCGACGAAGGTGCGCACCTGGTCGCGGAGCATGTCGATGGTCTCGCCCAGGGCGAAGTTCAGGCTGGGGTAATGCATGTGGGCACCTTCTTGTTCTTGAAATTTGGGTACCACGGCGACCTTGCGGAAACGGGGTTGTGGGAGCGGGCTTGCCCCGCGATGCCCGTCAGAACGGCCAGCTGTGTTGCCTGGTCCGGCCTCATCGCGGGGCAAGCCCGCTCCCACAACCGCGCTCCCGTCCGGTCGTCGTGATGCGTGGTTGACGTTAACGTAAACCTGCCTTCCGGGGCTGTCAATCGGATCATCACCTTTACGTAAACGTAAATCTGCGCCAGAGTATTCGCCGCCTGCTTCAGTCATGCCCAGAACAACCACAAGAAGGGATCACCATGCCTCAACCAAGCTATACCCGCGGCCGTCAAGACCACCCCTTGCTGACCCTGACCATCGGCCAGGCCTTCGATGCCACCGTCGCCCGCCACGGCGAGCGCGAGGCGCTGGTGGTGCGCCACCAGGGGCTGCGCTACAGCTGGCGCGAGCTCGCCGCCGAGGTCGATGTGCAGGCCCAGGCCTTGATGGCGCTGGGGGTGGAGGTGGGCGAGCGGGTTGGCATCTGGGCGCCCAACTGCGCCCAGTGGTGCATCCTGCAACTGGCCACGGCCAAGGTCGGCGCGATCCTGGTCAACATCAACCCGGCCTACCGGGTGGGCGAGCTGGAGTACGTGCTGCGCCAGTCCGGCTGCCGCTGGCTGGTGTGCGCCGATGCCTTCAAGACTTCCGACTACCACGCGATGGTGCAGGCGCTGGTGCCGGAGCTGGCGACCCACGCATTGGGCGAACTGGCCAGCGAACGCCTGCCCGACCTGCGTGGCGTGATCAGCCTGGCCGCCGAGCCGCCCTCGGGTTTCCTGCCCTGGGCCGCGCTGGCCGGGCGGGCAGGGGCGGTCGAGGTTGAGTCCTACCAGGCGCGGCAACAGGGCCTGCAGTTCGACCAGCCGGTGAACATCCAGTACACCTCCGGCACCACCGGCGCGCCCAAGGGCGCGACCCTGAGCCACTACAACATTCTCAACAACGGCTACATGGTCGGCCAGAGCCTGGGCCTGAGCGAGCGCGACCGCATGGTGATCCCGGTGCCGCTGTACCACTGCTTCGGCATGGTCATGGCCAACCTCGGCTGCATCACCCACGGCAGCACCATGATCTACCCCAACGATGCCTTCGACCCGGAGTTCACCCTGCGCGCCGTGGCCGAGGAGCGCGCCAGCATCCTATATGGGGTGCCGACCATGTTCATCGCCATGCTCGACCACCCCGCACGCACGCAACTGGACCTGTCCACCCTGCGCAGCGGCATCATGGCCGGTGCCACCTGCCCGATCGAGGTAATGCGCAAGGTGATCGACCAGTTGCACATGGCCGAGGTGCAGATCGCCTACGGCATGACCGAGACCAGCCCGGTGTCGCTGCAGACCGGTCCCGACGATGGCCTTGAGCTGCGCGTGACCACCGTGGGCCGTACCCAGCCGCACCTGGAGACCAAGCTGGTGGACGCCGACGGGCGCATCGTTGCCCAGGGTGAGATCGGCGAGCTGTGCACTCGTGGTTACAGCGTGATGCTTGGTTACTGGGACAACCTGCAGGCCACCCATGACGCCATCGACCCGGCCGGCTGGATGCACAGCGGCGACCTGGCGGTGATGGACGACGAGGGTTATGTGCGCATTGTCGGGCGCAACAAGGACATGATCATTCGCGGCGGCGAGAACATCTATCCGCGCGAGCTGGAGGAGTTCTTCCATACCCACCCGGCCGTGGCCGAGGCGCAGGTGGTGGGGATTCCGTGCAGCAAGTACGGCGAGGAGGTGGTGGCGTGGATTCGCCTGCACCCTGGGCACCATGCCACGGCCGAGGAATTGCAGCAGTGGTGCAAGGCGCGATTGGCGCATTTCAAGACACCGCGGCATTTCCGCTTCGTCGAAGAGTTTCCGATGACGGTGACGGGGAAGGTGCAGAAGTTTCGCATGCGCGAGATCAGTGTGGAGGAGCTGGGGGGTTAGCCATGGTCGTGTAGACCAGCTCGACCAGTTCGGCGAAGGTGGTGTAGGTACGCAGGGGCTCGGCGATGAAGATGCCGAAGGTTTCCTCCATGATCGCCTGCAGCTCCATCAGGTCGAAGCTGTCGGCGCCCAGTTCGTCCAGGGAGATGTCGGGGCGGATCTGGTGCAGGCTCTGCTCCAGGAAGCTTGCGAGGATCCATTGCAGGTGGAAGGCGATGTAGAGGCGTGAGTGCATGCCGGAAGGATCGTCAGAGAGTGAGGCTTCTCTGTACGTGGCTTTGCGGGCAGGTGCTACTGGTAGAAATGCCAGGTGCGGTTGAGCCAGGTTTGTGCTGTGAATGCCGGCCCCGCGACGAGGCCGGCCAAGGCGGTCAGATTTGCGCAGCCTTGTCTATCCTCAAGCTTTCACCGGCGGCTCCTGGCTCGGCGGGTCGCCCACGGTCGGCGGCACGGTCGGCTTGATCGGCAGCTCGTCCGGGTCCTCCTCGGGCACCGGCGGCGGCAAGGTCGGGTCGTCGATGTTCGGGTCGGGTGTCTCCGGTGGAATGGGAATGTTCATGGGCCTGGCCTCGCGGGATGAATGAAGAGGTGTCGCAGGCTTTGACCCAAGCCTGCGCCCTGCGCTCATTTTTTTTGAACCCTCGCGCTTGCGCACGGCTCTGAACCCTTACCGCCACCAGCCCAGGGGAGCAAGGTCGATGTCTGGTAACGAGCCGTTCGAAAGCGTGCCGATGGCAGGTGATCACCCGGACCAGGCCATCAGCCTGTCCCAGGCCCTGCTGGCGCCGCGCATCGTGATCGAGGACGCAAGCCCGGTGCTCGACGGCGGCACCTTCGCCGCCAAGGCCGTGCGCGGTCACAAGGTCGAAGTGGGCGCCAAGGTCTACACCGACGGTCATGACCGCCTGGCCGTGACCCTGCACTGGCGCCAGGCCCACAGCCGGCGCTGGCACTGCGTGGCCATGCATTCGCCGGGCAACGACCTGTGGCTGGCCGAATTCACGCCTGCCGAGCTGGGCCTGCATCTGTTCAGCATCGAGGCCTGGATCGACCCCTGGGCCACCTATTGCCACGACCTGGAGAAGAAGTACGCCGCCGGCGTGGAGGTGAAGCTGGAGCTGGAGGAGGGCCGCTTGCTGCTGGGCAAGGGCATCGAACGCAGCGACGGGCTGCTGCGCGAGCAACTGGCGCAGCTGCAGCAGCGCTTGCCGGGATTGCCGGTGGAAGAACAGGTGAAGACGTTGCTGCACCCTGAGGCCGCCCGTTTGATGGGGGAGGCCGAGCACCGCAGCTACCTCACCCGCAGCCGCGAATTCCCGCTGGACGTGGACCGCGAGGCGGCCCAGTTTGCCAGCTGGTATGAGCTGTTCCCGCGCTCGGTGACCGACGACCCCGAACGCCACGGCACCTTCGATGACGTGCACCAGCGCCTGCCGATGATCCGCGACATGGGCTTCGACGTGCTGTACTTCCCGCCGATCCACCCCATCGGCATGAAGCACCGCAAAGGCCGCAACAACGCCTTGCAGGCCGAGCCCGGCGACCCCGGCAGCCCTTATGCCATCGGCAGCCCCGAGGGCGGGCACGATGCCATCCACCCGCAGCTGGGCAGCCGTGAGGACTTCCGCCGACTGGTCGCCGCCGCCGCCGAGCATGGCCTGGAGATCGCCCTGGACTTCGCCATCCAGTGCTCCCAGGACCACCCCTGGCTGCAGGAGCACCCCGGCTGGTTCAGCTGGCGCCCCGACGGCAGTATCCGCTACGCGGAAAACCCGCCGAAGAAATACCAGGACATCGTCAACGTCGACTTCTACGCCCCCGAGGCGGTGCCGAGCCTGTGGCTGGCGCTGCGCGACGTGCTGGTCGGCTGGGTCGAGGAGGGGGTGAAGACCTTCCGCGTCGACAACCCGCACACCAAGCCGCTGCCGTTCTGGCAATGGCTGATCGGCAATGTGCGCAGCCAGCACCCCGAGGTGATCTTCCTCGCCGAAGCGTTCACCCGCCCGGCGATGATGGCGCGCCTGGGCAAGGTCGGCTACGCGCAGAGCTACACGTACTTCACCTGGCGCAATACCAAGCAGGAGCTGCGCGACTACTTCGAGGAGCTCAACCAGCCGCCGTGGAGCCAGTGCTACCGACCCAATTTCTTCGTCAACACCCCGGACATCAACCCCTTCTTCCTGCAGACCTCCGGAAGGGCGGGCTTTCTGATCCGTGCGGCGCTGGCGACCACGGGTTCGGGATTGTGGGGCATGTACTCGGGCTTCGAACTGTGCGAGGGCACGCCGCTGCCGGGCAAGGAGGAGTACCTGGACTCGGAGAAATACGAGATCCGCCCCCGGGACTTCACCCAGCCTGGCAACATCGTCGCCGAGATCGCCCAGCTCAACCGCATCCGCCGGCACAACCGCGCCCTGCAGACCCACCTTGGGGTGGTGTTCCTCAACTGCTGGAACGACAACATTCTCTACTTCGCCAAGCGCACCCCCGAGCGCGACAACTTCATCCTCGTGGCCATCAGCCTCGACCCGCACAACGCCCAGGAGGCCAGCTTCGAGTTGCCACTGTGGGAGCTGGGGCTGGACGACAGCGCCGACACCCAAGGGGAAGACCTGATGAATGGCCAGCGCTGGACCTGGCATGGCAAGACCCAGTGGATGCGCATCGAACCTTGGCATCAGCCGTTCGGTATCTGGCGCATCGAGAAATCGCGCTAGCCCGCGATGGGCTTCAAGCTGAACCCTCGGACACAAAGGAGTCCCCAATGGCCAAGCGTTCCCGCCCGGCAGCCTTCATCGACGATCCGCTGTGGTACAAGGACGCGGTGATCTACCAACTGCACGTGAAATCGTTCTTCGATGCGAACAACGACGGCATCGGCGATTTCGCAGGCCTGATCGGCAAGCTCGACTACATCGCGGAACTTGGCGTCAACACCCTCTGGCTGCTGCCGTTCTACCCCTCGCCACGGCGCGACGATGGCTACGACATTGCCGAGTACAAGGCCGTGCACCCGGACTACGGCAGCATGGCCGACGCCAGGCGCTTCATTGCCGAGGCGCACAAGCGCGGCCTGCGGGTGATCACCGAGCTGGTCATCAACCACACCTCCGACCAGCACCCCTGGTTCCAGCGCGCCCGGCATGCCAAGCGCGGCAGCAAGGCCCGGGACTTCTACGTGTGGTCGGACGATGACCAGAAGTACGACGGCACGCGCATCATCTTCCTCGACACCGAGAAGTCCAACTGGACCTGGGACCCGGTGGCAGGCCAGTACTTCTGGCACCGCTTCTACTCGCACCAGCCGGACCTCAACTTCGACAACCCGCAGGTGCTCAAGGCAGTGATCGGGGTGATGCGCTTCTGGCTCGACATCGGCGTCGACGGCCTGCGCCTGGACGCCATCCCCTACCTGATCGAGCGCGACGGCACCAACAACGAGAACCTCCCCGAGACCCATGTGGTGCTCAAGGCGATCCGCGCCGAAATCGACGCCAACTACCCCGACCGCATGCTCCTGGCCGAGGCCAACCAGTGGCCCGAGGACACCCGCCCGTACTTCGGCGAGGGCGACGGCGACGAATGCCACATGGCCTTCCACTTCCCGTTGATGCCGCGCATGTACATGGCCCTGGCCATGGAAGACCGCTTCCCGATCACCGACATCCTGCGCCAGACCCCGGAGATCCCGGCCAACTGCCAGTGGGCGATCTTCCTGCGCAACCACGATGAGCTGACCCTGGAGATGGTCACCGACCGCGAGCGCGACTATCTGTGGAACTACTACGCCGAGGACCGCCGCGCCCGCATCAACCTGGGGATTCGCCGGCGCCTGGCGCCGTTGCTGCAACGCGACCGGCGGCGTATCGAGCTGCTCACCAGCCTGCTGCTGTCGATGCCCGGCACGCCGACGCTGTACTACGGTGACGAACTGGGCATGGGCGACAACATCTACCTGGGTGACCGCGATGGCGTGCGCACCCCCATGCAATGGTCGCCGGATCGCAACGGCGGCTTCTCGCGGGCCGACCCGCAGCGTCTGGTGCTGCCGCCGATCATGGATCCGCTGTACGGCTACCAGACGATCAACGTCGAGGCCCAGGCCCACGACCCGCATTCGCTGCTCAACTGGAACCGCCGGCTGCTGGCGGTGCGCAAGCAGCAGAAGGCTTTCGGCCGCGGCAGCCTGAAGATGCTCACGCCGAGCAACCGGCGGGTGCTGGCCTATATCCGCGAGTACACCGATGCCGAGGGCAATGTCGAGATCGTGCTGTGCGTGGCCAACGTCTCGCGGGCCGCCCAGGCCGCCGAGCTGGAATTGTCGCAGTACGCTGACAAGGTGCCGGTGGAGATGCTCGGCGGCAGCGCCTTCCCGCCCATCGGCCAGCTGCCGTTCCTGCTGACGTTGCCACCTTACGGCTTCTACTGGTTCCTGCTGGCCAGCCACGACCGCATGCCCAGCTGGCATATCCAGCCCAGCGAGGGCCTGCCCGAGCTGACCACCCTGGTGTTGCGCAAGCGCATGGAGGAGCTGCTCGAATCACCGGCCCGCGAGACGTTGCAGGCAGCGATCCTGCCGCAGTACCTGCCCAAGCGCCGCTGGTTCGCCGGCAAGGAAGGGCCGATCGACGAGGTCCGCCTGCGCTACGGTGTGCGCATGGCCACCCCGGCGTTGCCGGTGCTGCTTGGCGAGCTGGAGGTGTACAGCGAGGGCGTGGTCACCCACTACCAGCTGCCCTTCGGATTGTTGCCGGAGGAGCAGATCAATGCCGCGCTGCCCCAGCAGCTGGCGCTGTCGCGGGTGCGCCGTGGCCGTCAGGTGGGGTTGATCACCGATGCTTTCGTGCTCGAGCCCTTTATTCGCGCCGTGCTCCAGGGCTGCCAGGACGGCCTGCGGCTGGCCTGTGGCGAGGGCTTGGGCGAGTTGCGCTTCCACCGCACCGAACAGTTGGCTGCGTTGCAGCTCGATGAGCACAGCGAGGTGCGCTACCTGAGCGCCGAGCAGTCCAACAGCTCGGTGGTGGTCGGCGGCAGCCTGGTGCTCAAGTTGATCCGCCGGGTCAATCCGGGCATCCACCCGGAGCTAGAGATGAGCGCCTACCTGACCGCCGCTGGCTTTGCCAACATCTCGCCGCTGCTGGCCTGGGTCAGCCGCGAGGACGACAGCGAGCAGCCGCATCTGCTGATGATCGCCCAGGGCTACCTGAGCAATCAGGGCGATGCCTGGGACTGGACGCAGAACACCCTGGAACGGGCGATCCGCGACCAGATGGAGCCCACCAGCGTCGAGCAGGAGGCGCACACCGATGCCCTGGCCGAGCTGACCGGCTTTGCCGCCTTGCTTGGCCAGCGCCTGGGCGAGATGCACCTGTTGCTGGCCGCGCCGAGCGACGACGAAGCGTTCCGCTCACGCCCGAGCGACGCCCGCGACAGCGAGCGTTGGAGCCGCCAGATCAGTGCCGAACTGAGCCATGCCCTCGACTTGCTCGCCCAGCACCGTGACACCCTGGACAGTGACAGCCAGGCCCTGGTCGACGACCTGCAGCAACAGCGCGAAGGCCTGCAGCAGCATGTCGACAATCTCGCACACCAGGCCCAGGGCGGGCTGCTGATGCGGGTGCACGGCGACCTGCACCTGGGCCAGGTGCTGGTGGTGCAGGGCGACGCCTACCTGATCGATTTCGAGGGCGAGCCGGCGCGACCGCTGGATGAACGCAGGGCCAAACACAGCCCGTACAAGGATGTCAGCGGTGTGCTGCGATCCTTCGACTATGCTGCTGCGATGATCCTGCGCAGCGCCTCGGCGGTAGACCTCTCCGAGGCGGCGCGCCAGGCCCGGCAGCGGGTCGCCCGGCAGTACCTGCACCAGTCGCGCCATGCCTTCGTCGAAGCCTACGGGTTGGCCACCGCCGCCATGCCCCACGCCTGGCAGCAGGCCGAGGGCGAGCGCGCCGCGCTGGAGCTGTTCTGCCTGGAGAAGGCCGCCTACGAAATTACCTATGAAGCCGAGAACCGGCCAAGTTGGCTGGCCGTGCCTTTGCATGGTTTGCATGGGCTGATCAGCACCTGGGGGGAGGGCTGAAGGTTTGCGAGGTTGTTGTAACGGTCTTCGTGAAATCAGGCTTCGTGGGAGCGGGCTTGCCCCGCGATAGGGCCATAGCCGCCATCGCGGGGCAAGCCCGCTCCTACAAGCCACAAGCCGATGAGGCGGTGAAACATTTCTTGAACACTTGGAAAGGGACAGAGAGATGAATGCAACCACGCGTGACAACGGCGGCCTTCGGCAACGGGACCTCGATGCCCTGGCCCGCGCCGAGCACGCCGACCCGTTCGCCGTACTCGGCCCGCACCCCGATGGTGCGGGCGGCCAGTTCATCCGGGCCTTCCTGCCCAGTGCCCTGAGCGTGCGCGTGCTGGCCCGCGACGACGGCAGGGTACTCGTCGAGATGCGCCAGGGCGGCGTGCCCGGTCTGTACACCGCGCACCTGGACCAGGCGGTCCCCTACCTGCTGCAGATCGGCTGGGCCGGTGGCGAGCAGGTCACCGAGGACCCCTACAGCTTCGGCCCGCAGTTGGGCGAGATGGACATGTACCTGTTTGCCGAGGGCAACCACCGCGACCTGTCCGGGCGTTTCGGCGCCCAGCCGACCGAGGTGGATGGGGTCGCCGGCGTGTGCTTTTCGGTATGGGCGCCGAATGCCCGGCGGGTGTCGGTGGTGGGCGAATTCAACAACTGGGATGGCCGTCGCCACCCCATGCGCCTGCGCCATGGCGCCGGGGTGTGGGAGCTGTTCGTGCCGCGCCTTGGCGTGGGCGAGACCTACAAGTTCGAAGTGCTCGGCCAGGATGGCGTGCTGCCCCTCAAGGCCGACCCCCTGGCCCGCGCCACCGAACTGCCGCCGAGCACCGCTTCCAAGGTGGCCGGCGCCCTGGCCCATGAATGGCGCGATGGCCAGTGGCTGGAACACAGGGCCCAGCGCCACGCCTACAGCGCGCCGCTGTCGATCTACGAGCTGCACGTCGGTTCTTGGCGCTGCGAGCTGGACGATGCCGGCGAAGTCGCCCGTTACTACAACTGGCGCGAACTGGCCGAGCGCCTGGTGCCATATGTGCAGGAGCTGGGTTTCACCCATATCGAGCTGATGCCGATCATGGAGCACCCCTTCGGCGGCTCGTGGGGCTACCAGCCGCTGTCGCTGTTCGCGCCGACCTCACGCTATGGCAGCGCCGAGGACTTCGCCTTCTTCGTCGATGCCTGCCACCAGGGCGGCATCGGCGTGCTGCTGGACTGGGTGCCGGCGCATTTCCCCACCGACGAGCATGGCCTGGCGCGTTTCGACGGCACTGCCCTGTACGAATACGAGAACCCGCTGGAAGGCTTTCACCAGGACTGGAACACGCTGATCTACAACCTCGGGCGCAACGAGGTGCGCGGATTCATGCTGGCCTCGGCGCTGCACTGGCTCAAGCACTTCCACATCGATGGCCTGCGCGTGGACGCGGTGGCCTCGATGCTCTACCGCGACTATTCGCGCAAGGCTGGTGAATGGGTGCCCAACCGCCACGGCGGGCGCGAGAACCTCGAAGCCATCGACTTCATCCGCCACCTCAACAGCGTTGCCGCCCATGAAGCGCCGGGCGCGCTGATCATCGCCGAGGAATCCACCGCCTGGCCCGGCGTCAGCCAGCCGGTGCAGCAGGGCGGCCTGGGCTTCGCCTACAAGTGGAACATGGGCTGGATGCACGACACCTTGCACTACATCCAGAACGACCCGATCCACCGCACTTATCATCACAATGAGATGAGCTTCGGGCTGATCTACGCCTATTCCGAGCATTTCATCCTGCCCATTTCCCACGACGAAGTGGTGCACGGCAAGCATTCGCTTATCGACAAGATGCCCGGCGATCGCTGGCAGAAGTTCGCCAACCTGCGCGCCTACCTGGCGTTCATGTGGACCCATCCGGGCAAGAAGCTGCTGTTCATGGGGTGTGAGTTCGGCCAGTGGCGCGAGTGGAACCACGACCAGCAGCTGGACTGGTACCTGCTGCAGTACTCCGAGCACCAGGGCGTGCAGAAGCTGGTCGCCGACCTCAACCGCCTGTACCGCGAACTGCCCGCGCTGCACGAACAGGACTGCCAGCCCCAGGGTTTCCAGTGGCTGATCGGCGACGATGCGCACAACAGCGTGTATGCCTGGTTGCGCTGGAGCAGCCAGGGCGAGCCGCTGCTGGTGGTGGCCAACTTCACCCCGGTGCCGCGGGAGGGCTACCGCATCGGCGTGCCGTTTGGCGAGCACTGGGTGGAACTGCTCAACAGCGACGCCGAGCTGTATGCCGGGTCGAACGTGGGCAATCTCGGGGCGGTGGTGGCCGATGAGGTCGCCAGCCATGGCCAGCCATTGTCGCTGGCGCTGAACCTGCCGCCGCTGGGGGTATTGGTGATGAAGCC
>NZ_JBOBDQ010000055.1:0-41148 GCF_050586565.1 Pseudomonas sp. WC1 | reverse complement strand
TCAAGCCTGCGGTAATCCTGTGGGAGCCGGCTTGCCGGCGATAGGGCAGGAACAGGTCATCACCAAGGGCCGAACGATGTCCTCCATCCCCTACTGGCGCCTCTCCAGCTTCTACCTCTTCTACTTCGCCCTGCTCGGCTCCACCGCGCCGTTCCTGGCCCTGTACTTCGACCACCTGGGCTTCTCCCCGGCGCGCATCGGCGAGCTGGTGGCCATCCCCATGCTCATGCGCTGCGTGGCCCCCAACCTGTGGGGCTGGCTCGGTGACCGCAGCGGCCAGCGCCTGCTGATCGTGCGCCTGGGCGCGCTGTCGACCCTGGCGACCTTCTCGCTGATCTTCTTCGGCAAGAGCTACGCCTGGCTGGCGCTGGTCATGGCGTTGCACGCCTTCTTCTGGCATGCGGTACTGCCCCAGTTCGAAGTGATCACCCTGGCCCACCTGCACGGCCAGACTGCACGTTACAGCCAGGTACGGCTATGGGGCTCGATCGGCTTCATCCTCGCCGTGGTGGGGCTTGGGCGCCTGTTCGAATGGCTGAGCCTGGACATCTACCCGCTGGCGCTGGTGGCGATCATGGCCGGTATCGTCGTTGCCAGCCTCTGGGTGCCCAATGCGCAACCCGTCGAGCAGGCCGAGCAGCGCGGGGCAGGGGGCTTTCTCAGGCAAGTGCGGGCGCCTGGGGTCCTGGCCTTCTATGTGTGCGTGGCCCTCATGCAGCTCAGCCACGGCCCGTACTATACCTTTCTCACCCTGCACCTGGAGCACCTGGGCTACAGCCGCGGCGCCATCGGCTTGTTGTGGGCGCTTGGCGTGGTGGCTGAAGTGTTGGTGTTCTTGGTCATGAGCCGGATCTTTGCCCGCTGTTCGGTGCGCAAGGTACTACTGGCCAGCTTCCTGCTGGCCGCGCTGCGCTGGCTGTTGCTGGGCAACCTGGCCGAAATCCCGGCGGTTCTGGTGTTCGCCCAGGTATTGCATGCGGCCACCTTCGGCTGTTTCCATGCAGCGGCCATCGCTTTTGTCCAGGCCAGCTTCGGCGCTCGCCAGCAGGGTCAGGGCCAGGCATTGTATGCGGCGCTGTCAGGTACCGGCGGTGCCTTGGGTGCCCTGTACTCGGGCTACAGCTGGAAACTGCTGGGCCCACACTTCACCTTTGGTATGGCCAGCGTCGCGGCGCTCGCGGCAGCCGTTATCATTGCCTTCCGACTTAAAGAAAGCAGGAACCACCCCTGATGAGCATCCTCAGCGTATTCGACCTGTCCAGTCCGGACCTGCCGCACAAGGTGCTGACCCACCACGACGACATCGCCGCGACCCTGGCCGAGCAGGGCGTGCGCTTCGGCCGCTGGCAGTCCGGCGCGCGCCTGCGCCCGGGCAGCAGCCAGGATGAAGTGGTCGCGGCGTGCCGTGGGCCGCTCGATCAACTGATGACCAAGCATGGCAGCGTGGTATTTGGCGTGCTCAGCCGCGATGGCGCCGACCTGAGCCAGGCCGACCTGCGTGATGAACATGTGCATGACAGCGATGAAGTGTTCGCGATGATCAGCGGGCGTGCACAGGTCAGCCTGCGCCTGGGCGGCGCGGTGTATGCCGTGCTGTGCGAGAAGGACGACGTGCTGCTGGTGCCGGCCGGCACGCGCCGCTGGTTGGACCTGGGGCCTAGCCCATTCTGCCTGGCCCTGCGGCTGTTCGGCAGCGAGCAGGGTGTGCCGCCACGCTTCACCGGAGACGCCATGGCGCGGCAATTTGCCGGTTTCGACGAGCTCTGAACGGATTCGCGGGGCAGCTTTTGCTCACACACCCTCCGAGGGTGAACAAAGGCTGCCCCGCGAACAGGTTGCGCGCTTAGCGGTAGGTCGGCAGGGCGAAGCGCTGCTGGCTCTGCAGCATGGAGATCACCGGCAGCTCGCTGGCTTGTTCGGCAAGGTCGCGGCGGATGGCGCTGATGGCCCACGACAGTTGCTCGGCACTGTGCAGCTGCGCGTAGGACAGCACCCGGCGGGTCACCACGCCGTCGCTGGCGCGCAGGGTCAGCAGCACGCCGCCGTCGGGGCGTGGCTGGGTGGCAACCTGGTAGGCGGCGAAGAGCGAGGCGAATTTTTGCTGGATGAGGTCCATATCAACTCCTGACTGTTGTACTGGCAGACTTGAGTTGAAGATTGCAGTGACCGTGCCAGCCTGTTATGAAAATAAAGTCATTTAAAAACAATAGGTTATGTTTATTTTTGGAGGCGCCTCCATTGCATTCTGCACGCCCGTGCATTTTGCACAGTGCATTTTGCACGGGTCATAGCCTGGCTCTCTGTCGCCGATAGAATCTGAACCTTGGACCTGTCGCTGCTGCCTGATGGAAACTTGGCCCATTGCCAGATGCCAGGAGGTTCCCGATGTCCGATCACCAGCCCGCCACCATGACCCCAGAAGAAACCGCAGCCTTCGCCGAGGAGGTCTTCGAGCGCGCCCGTCGCGGCGACGCGACAATGCTCGGCCGCCTGCTCGATAACGGCCTGCCCGCCAACCTGCGCAACCACAAGGGCGACACCTTGCTGATGCTGGCCAGCTACCACGGTCACCATGACGCCGTGCAGGTGCTGCTGGCCCATGGTGCCGATCCGCTGATCGCCAATGACAACGGCCAGTTGCCCATCGCCGGCGCCGCCTTCAAGGGCGACCTGGCAATGATCCGCCTGTTGCTGGAACACGGCGTACCGGTGGATGCCGCTGCCGCGGACGGCCGTAGCGCATTGATGCTGGCGGCAATGTTCAACCGCCTGGAGATCATCGACTACCTGTTGGCCCAGGGTGCCGACCCCGCGCACCGCGATGCCGCCGGCTCCACTGCGCTGATGGCAGCCCGCACCATGGGTGCGGTGAATAGCGCGGCACGGCTCGAAGCATTGGCCGGCTAACTGCCCGGGGGCTTTTGCGGCTATCCTTGGCGCCTTTCACGTCAACCGCAGGCCCCCCCCCCATGAAAGACCAGTTGCTCGAATTCATCAGCCTCATCGGCGCCGGTTGCATGCGCGATGAGGACATCGAGCGCATCGCCGCCGAGGCCGCCGAGGCCTACGCCGACCCCGCCGCCTTCCTCGCCGCCAATCCGGACATCAACTACGACGACAGCTTCCCGTTCCCGCTGGGTGAATGGGTGGTGGTCGGCAGCCTGCCCGATACCGTGCTGTTCCAGGCCGACAGCTACCAGGACCTGTTCCAGCAGATCAGCGACTCGTTCGACAAGAGCGTGCCCTTCACCCTCAAGCCCAAGCAGCTGGCGCGCACCGAGGCGCTCACCGCGCTCAACCGCATCCAGGTGCAGATGGGCGCGCTGAACAAGGAAGCCGGTGGCTATGTGCTGCTGAACTTCAGCCAATTGCTCGACGATGAGCTGCAGATGATCATGGTCGGACAGCACGACCTGGCCCGTGTGCTGGAGCTGGGCGAGGCCGTTGGTATCAAGGTGGAGCCGGCGCTGGAAGCGCTGAGGGTGGCAGTGCACATCTGAGCCGTTGCCGTCGCGGAGCCCGCGATCGGCCCATCAACCCAGCGCGGTATCGAGGAACATCATCACCGCGAAACCGCCCATCAACCCCAGCGTCGCCGCGGTCTGGTGCCCGTTGCGGTGGGTTTCCGGGATCACCTCGTGGGACACCACGAAGATCATCGCCCCCGCCGCCAGGCCCATGCTGATCGGGTAGGCCAGGGCGAAGCCGGTGGAAATGCCCAGGCCGATCACCGCGCCCAGCGGCTCCATCAATCCCGAGCCGATCGCCACCATCATCGCCTTGAAGTTCGACAGCCCCGTGGCGCGCAGGGCCAGGGCCACGGCCAGGCCTTCGGGGATATCCTGGATGGCGATGGCGCTGGTCAGCGGCAGGCCGATGGCCATGTCGCCATTGGCGAAACTCACGCCGATGGCCATGCCCTCGGGCAGGTTGTGCAGGGTGATCGCCAGCACGAACAGCCACACCCGGCTCACCCGCTCGGCCTGCGGGCCGCAGGGGCCGGTGCTTTCATGCTCGTGCGGAGTGAACCGGTCCAGGCCCAGCATCAGCAGCACCCCAAGGCCCATGCCCAGCACCACGGTGAAGGCCGCCGCCGGGCCGTTGCCGGTGATCTCGCGGGCGGCGTCCAGGCCGGGGAGGATCAGCGAAAACGAACTGGCGGCGAGCATCATGCCGGCGGCGAAGCCGAGCATGACGTCCTGCGTGCGCGCGCTGACATCACGCAGGATCACCGCCAGCACCGCGCCCAGAGCGGTGGCGCCGAAACCGGACAGGCCGCCGAGCAGTGCCAGGTGCAGGTGATCGGCATGGTCGCCGTTGACCGCGTTCCAGATGCTGGCCAGCAGCAATGCGCTGATGGCCAGCAGGCTCAGCACCAGGCCGGCGCTGAGCCAGGGTGTCTGCAGGGCCTGTTGCCGCCAGGCGCTGAGCAGGGAGTCAGGGGCGGCGCTTTGAGTGTGGGCGGGGGGCATGCGAACCTCGAGGGCAGTGGATAACAGCAGTCTATCCACTGACCGGCATTCCCGACCAAGGATTCCCTTCTATAGGGGCCATAGCCAGCTATGCTCTGCAGCACACACACCGTGCGGGAGCAGCACCATGGGGTCTACCTTCAACAGCCTGGTCGGCCTGATCATCCTGGCCCTGGACATCTGGGCCATTCTCAATGTGCTCAAGAGCGGCGCCGAGGTAGGGATCAAGGTGCTCTGGATCCTGCTGATCCTGCTATTGCCAGTGCTGGGGCTGATCATCTGGGCGATCGCCGGGCCGCGGGGCAATGTGCGGATCTGAAACCTCACGTCCCAACTGTGTAACTTTGTAAGGGCAGGCTACTCTCGACAAAATTTTCACACTCGATTTCTGAAAATCCGCGCCGCACAATGCGGCCTTGGTCTCACCTTGCCCACGAGGTCCAGACCACCAGGCTATTGGCGCTTTCGCCTTCCCGCAAACCGCAATCCTAGGACCTCTCCATTCATGGCTAACACGGACGCCTTGAAGCAACAGGGCGTGCGAGGCTCGTTCTCGCCGACCCTGAAATCCCACCTGGCCTACACGTTGCTCAGTGGCCTGGTGATCATGCTGATGCTCAGCCTGGTGCGCCTGGCGCTGCTGGCCTACAACAGCGACATGATCGGCGACACGCCGTACTCGACCGTCGCCGAAGGCTTCTTCAACGGCTTGCGCTTCGACCTGCGCGTGGTGGTGTACATCAGCATTCCGTTGCTGCTGGCGCTGCTCAGCCCCTGGCTGATGGCCCGGCGTGGCCTGTTCCGCTTCTGGCTGACCATCGCCTCGAGCGTGGTGATGTTCCTCGGCCTGATGGAGATGGACTTCTACCGCGAGTTCCACCAGCGCCTGAACGGCCTGGTGTTCCAGTACATCAAGGAAGACCCCAAGACCGTCATGAGCATGCTCTGGTACGGTTTCCCGGTGGTCCGCTACCTGCTGGCCTGGCTGGTCGGCACCTGGCTGCTGAGCCTGCTGTTCAAGGGCATCGACCGGTTGACCCGCGGCAACGGCAGCGCCCAGCTATCGGGCAGCCGCAAGCTGGCGCCCTGGTACGGTCGCCTGGCGGTGTTCATGGTGGTCCTGCTGGTGGCCGTGGTCGCCGCTCGCGGCACTCTGCGCCAGGGCCCGCCGATGCGCTGGGGTGATGCCTTCACCACCGACTCCAACTTCGTCAACCAACTGGGCCTGAACGGCACCCTGACCCTGATCGATGCCGCAAAGAGCCGCTTTGGCGAGGACCGCTCCAATATCTGGAAGCCCGTACTTGACCAACCGCTGGCCACCCAGACCGTGCGCGAGCAGCTGCTGACCGCCAACGACACCCTGGTCGATGCCGACGAGGCCGCGATCCGCCGTGACTTCGTGCCGCCCGCGGCGAACACGCTGGGGGTCAAGAACGTCGTGGTGATCCTCATGGAAAGCTTCGCCGGCCACTCGGTCGGTGCCCTGGGCAGCCCGAACAACATCACCCCGTACTTCGACAAGCTGGCCAAGGAGGGCCTGCTGTTCGACCGCTTCTTCTCCAACGGCACCCATACCCACCAGGGCATGTTCGCCACCATGGCCTGCTTCCCCAACCTGCCGGGCTTCGAATACCTGATGCAGACCCCGGAAGGCGGCCACAAGCTGTCCGGCCTGCCGGCGCTGCTCAGTGCCCGCGACTATGACGACGTCTACGTCTACAACGGCGACTTCGCCTGGGACAACCAGTCCGGATTCTTCGGCAACCAGGGCATGACCACCTTCATCGGCCGCAACGACTTCGTCGACCCGGTGTTCTCCGACCCGACCTGGGGCGTGTCCGACCAGGACATGTTCGACCGCGGCAACGAAGAGCTGGCCAAGCATGACGGCAAGAAGCCGATCTACGCGCTGCTGCAGACCCTCTCCAACCACACCCCGTACGCCTTGCCCAAGGACCTGCCGGTGGAAAAGGTCACCGGGCAGGGCCGCCTGGACGAGCACCTGACCGCCATGCGCTACTCCGACTGGGCGCTGGGCCAGTTCTTCGAGAAGGCGCGCAAGGAGCCGTACTTCAAGGACACCCTGTTCGTCATCGTCGGCGACCACGGCTTCGGCAACCACCAGCAGGTCACCGAGCTGGACCTGGGCCGCTTCAACGTGCCGCTGCTGCTGATCGCCCCAGGCATCCAGGAGAAGTTCGGCGCGGTCAACCATACCGTGGGCACCCAGGTCGACATCGTGCCGACCATCATGGGCCGTCTCGGTGGCCAGGCCCGCCATCAGTGCTGGGGGCGCGACCTGCTCAACCTGCCTGAGGGCGACCAGGGCGTGGGCATGATCAAGCCGTCGGGCAGCGAGCAGATCGTCGGCCTGGTGCAGGGCGACCGCATTCTCATCGAGTCCAAGGACATGACCCCGCGGATGTACCGCTACCAGCTGGGCCGCGAGTTCAAGGCCGAGCTGATCGACAGCCCCGACCAGCCGGAAATGCTCAAGAAACTCGAGGCCTACATCCAGACGGCAACCAAGAGCCTTCTGGACAATACCGCCGGTGTCGTCCACGGCACGCCGAAGTAGCAGCGCCCAGTGGTCTCAGGAAGCCCGCCGTTGACTGGCGGGCTTTTTTCATGCGGTTTCATGCATGCGGCTGAACATTTGCCGCTGTGCCATGGTCAAGCTAGTACGCAGTTCAATTCACCGTTGTGCCAGCGAGGGCTGATCGATGAAAGCATGGGAAGTCAGCTTTGCCGACCAGAAGGGCGAGCTTAAGACGCTGCTGCTCAACGCCGAGCAATGCCCCAGCGAGGAAGACGCCGCACGCGCCATCCGTTCGAGTTTGTTTCCGCTCATGGATGAGCTTGACCTCAATGACTTCCAGGACCGCAGCTTTTCCCCCACGGCACGCTGGCTCAAGGAGCAGAGCGGCGTGACCATCACCACCATTCGCCAGCTACCCTGAGCCGCCTCGCTCTGGCGCAGTGCCTGCACAGGCACTACGCTGGAGACAGGCGCCGGCCAAATCTGCGGGTCCGCGTCGATTCCACTCGCGTCTTGCATCAGCTCGAATTGCCAGGCATGGCACGCTTGCCAGGCAGGTGCCTTGTGCACTGAAAGTCTATCCATTGCTTTGCAGGAGGACGTTTCATGAGCAGCCAATACGACGACGTCAGCAGCAATGTCCTGCGCCAGATGAAAGCTGGCGGTTTCGATTTCACCCGCATCCATCCCATCGAGTTCTATGCCGTGTTTCCCGACGAGGCCGCCGCGCGCCGGGCGGCGGTGCAGTTCCGTGGCGAGTCGCTCAGCGCCCAGGTGAGCGAGCGCGATGATGGTGCCTGGCACCTTGAGCTGAGCAAGGTGATGTACGCCACCCATGGCGGCATCGGCGCTTTCGAGCAGGCCTTCGAACGGCTCGTGTCACCCCATGGCGGCGAGGTCGAGGGGTGGGGCGTCAAGCAGGAACGGCCGATTGCCTAGGCAATGCGGCCCCGTGCACCCTACCGTTGTTTGCGCCCGGCCATATGTTTCAGGTATGCCAGCAATGCATCGAGTTCCTGATCGCTCAGCACCTGGGTGGAGAACCCGGGCATCTTGGCCTGCGGCCAGTGCCGCAGGCTCTGCGGATCACGAAGATATTGGCGCAGGAATGCCGGCTGAAAGTATTCGGTGGGGTTGTGCGGCAGGTTCAGGTCCGGGCCCAGGTGCGCATCGCCAGCGCCATTGAGGCGGTGGCAGGCCAGGCAATTCTGCTGGAACAGGGCAAAACCCTGGCGCACCGGATCCGCATTGGACAGCGCTGGGGCGGGCAACAGGGCGGGGAAGCGCGCCTCGACCGGTGCCAGGCTGCGAATCCTGGCGATCTGGAACGGCCATTGCTCCGGGCGGATGCCGCCCGCCTCGGGTTGGGTCCACACCAGATAGAACGGCCCGGCTCCCGGCTTGCCCTGGCCGAGTGGCGGCCAAGGCTGGGCGTTGTCCTCGATGGCCAGCCAGGCTTGTGCCGGGCCTGGCTGCAACAGCGGGCCGGCGGGCATTTCTGCTGCGAAACCGTCGAGGGCCACCGCCTGCAGGTGGTCGCTCGGTTTCACGCCCTCGAGCAATGCTGCCAGCGGTACGGCGCGGTAATGCATGGTGCGTTTGTAGGCAACGTCCTGTTCAATAGTGACGTCCCGCGCTTGGGGATGGGTGAGCAGTTGCTCGCTCTGCCAGTGCCGGCTGCCGTTACCCAGTTCGAGGGTCAGTTGCGCGGCCGCCGCTGGCAGGGGAATCAGCAAGCAGAGCAGGGTAAGGCACAGGCGCATGGGTGATCTCCAACCATCAAGGTCGGCAGGTTACCCATGCACGGTCGGAAAAGGCCACTGCCGCGATCAACCGAACAACCGGGTGAGGTTGGGCAGGATCAGCAGCAGGGTCGTGGCGAAGAGTATGAGCCCGGCTTGGCGTACTTTGGATTGTCTGAACATGGCGGACCGCCTTCTTGTTGTTATTCCTGAATAACCCTTGGCTTCCTTGTCTGGCTTCGGGTCGATCGCAGTGGCGTGATCGAACGCCCTCACTGCTTGCCGCGTGTTTGTGGATATACAACCAACACTAGGGCCCGCGTCATCCCTGTTTCAGAACCCTTTGCTCTAAAAAAAATCATGTCGATTCCTCATGGCTTTAAGGCCACTGGCCACCCCGCTGGCACGCTGACGCTAGACGAGTGCGCGGCAAGGGTTACCAAGGGTTACAGGGCCTACCGTTCGTCTGGACATCCTACTTGCTTGTGTAGCCCTTTCGCGTCAGTCTCTACAGCAAATCCCACCCACATGTCGTTCAGGACTACCGCTATGTCGTTACGCATCTGCATCCTTGAAACCGATGTCCTGCGGCCGGAGTTGATCGCGCAGTACCAGGGCTACGGAAGGATGTTCGAGCAGCTGTTTTCACGCCAGCCGATCGCCGCCGAGTTTGATGTGTACAACGTGATGAACGGCGACTATCCGCCGGCTGAGCGGACTTTCGATGCCTACCTGGTGACCGGCAGCAAGGCCGACTCGTTCGGCGATGATCCGTGGATCCAGACGCTCAAGGCCTACCTGCTCAAGCTGTATGAGCGGGGCGAGAAGCTGCTGGGGGTGTGTTTCGGTCACCAATTGTTGGCGTTGACCCTCGGCGGCAAGGCCGAGCGCGCCGACAAGGGCTGGGGCGTGGGCATCCACCGCTACAGCCTGGCGGCCCATGCGCCGTGGATGGACCCGCAGGTGTCCGAGCTGACCCTGCTGATCAGCCACCAGGACCAGGTCACCGAGCTGCCCGAAGGGGCTACGGTGATCGCCTCGAGCGATTTCTGCCCCAACGCCGCCTACCACATCCGCGACCAGGTGCTGTGCTTCCAGGGGCATCCGGAGTTCGTCCACGACTATTCCCGGGCGCTGCTCGACGCGCGCCAGGCCTCGTTGGGCGACGAGGTCTATGCCAAGGCGGTGGCCAGCCTTGCCACCGAGCACCAGGGGGATCTGGTGGGCGAGTGGATGCTGCGCTTCGTCCAGCAGTCGGTGAAGGCCGGGGATAGCATTGCCTGATCAAGCGAGGCCGCTTTGCGGCCTTTTCGCCGGCAAGCCGGCTCCCACAGGGTTGAAAGCGCTCCCGGCGATCCTAAAGCCACCCCGAGCGCTTGAAACTGAAATACAGCCCCGAACACCCAAGGCCGATCACCCCCAGCACGGCAAAGTAGCCGTAGTGCCAGCCCAGCTCTGGCATGTTCTGGAAATTCATCCCGTAGATCCCGGCAATCGCCGTGGGAAACGCCAGGATTGCCGCCCAGGCGGCGAACTTGCGCTGGGTGATGCTTTGCCGTGACGACTCCAGCAGCATGCCGATCTCGATGGTCTGGCTGGCGATGTCGCGGATGCCGGCCAAATCTTCCATCTGCCGGGTCACGTGGATCTGCACGTCGCGAAAGTACGGGCGCATGTTCTTGTCGATGAACGGGAAGCTCAGGCGCTGCAGCTCCTCGCTGATTTCCACCATCGGCGCCACGTAGCGGCGCAGGCGCAGGATGTCCCGGCGCAGGCTGTGCAGGCGCTGGATGTCTTCTTCCTTGAGCGAGTTGCTGAGCACGCTCTGCTCCAGCTCCTCGATCTCGCCGTGGATAGCCTCGCTCACCGGCTGGTAGTTTTCGGTGACGAAATCCAGCAGGGCGTAGAGCACGAAGTCCTCGCCGTGCTCAAGCAGCAAGGGGCGCGCCTCGCAGCGCTGGCGCACCAGGGCGTAGGACTTTGAGTGGCCGTTGCGGCAGGTGATGATGTAGCCGTTGCCGGCGAAGATGTGGGTTTCGATGAATTCCAGCCGGCCTTCGTGCCGCACCGGCGAATAGGTGACGATGAACAGCGCATCGCCGAAGGTTTCCAGCTTTGGCCGGCTGTGTTTCTCCAGGGCGTCCTCGATGGCCAGCTCGTGCAGGCCGAACTGGCGCTGCAGGTTGGCCAGTTCCTCGGCGTTGGGCTCTTCCAGGCCGATCCATACGAAGTGCCCGGGCTTGCGCGCCCAGTCGGCGCCTTCGTCGAGGCTGATGTTGGTGACCTTCCTGCCGGCGCTGTAGACCGCCGCCGCGACGACTCGACCCATGGTTGTCCGCTTATTCGATTGAACACGCTACACAGCTTGGGCTGTGTAGCGGCGCGGGGCAAGTCTGCTATGGGACAGAGGGGCAGGGCGCGGTGAGCTCGCTGTCCATATGGTCGATGCAATGCTGCATCTGGCTGCGGCACTGTTCGATCAGCGCGGGCAGGTCCTGTTGGGTCAGGCCCGCAGTGGCGATGGGGGCCAGCGAGCGGATGACCACTGTGCGCTGGCGCCAGCTGTTCAGGCTCAGGCGCCTGGTGTAGCGGCTGACGCATACCGGTACGATCGGCACGCCGGCCTCGATCGCCATGTGGAAAGCGCCTTTCTTGAACGCCAGCAACTGTTCGCCGGGGTTGCGCGTGCCCTCGGGGAAGATCCAGATCGAAGTATCGTCGCGCAGGGTCCGGGTGGTGGTCTGCATGGCCTTGCGTGCCTGATAGGCGTTCTTGCGGTCGATCAGCACATTGCCGCCCAGCCAGAACAACTGGCCGAACAGCGGGATCCAGCCCAGGCTCTTCTTGCCGATGGCCACGGTACGCCGGGGCACCACCTGGCCGAGGATGAACAGGTCATAGTTGGACTGGTGGTTGGCGATGATCACGCAGCCGGGGGGCTGGTCCCACAGCGGGCCGACCTCGGCCTTGACCTTGATGCGCAGCAACCAGGCGGCCGGTACGCTGTACAGGCGGGCGAACAGGCGGCTGTTGTCGGGATTGAACGGGCGCAGCAGGCCGATCACCAGGCCGATGACACCCACGAGCAGGAAGTGCAGCGCCAACAGGAGCATGCGAAGCATATAAAGCATGGTACGACTCACACCGGACAGTCGCGGCGCAGTGTACGGGTGTGCACTGGTGGGGGCAAACGTTGCTGTAGCGTGGGAGGTCAAGTGGGAGCGGGCTTGCCCGGCGATGGCGTCACACTGGGTGATCGCATCGCGGGGAAAGCCCGCTCCCACAAAGTCCTGTGAGGAAAATCCCTGGACGGACTCAGCCCAGGTGGTTCTGGTCCGCGAGAATCGCCTCGTCCAGCGCCTCCAGCAGGCCCTTGCGCACCTTCAGCTTGGTGTTCTTGTGCGCCAGCATGTTCAGCTTCTTCATTTCGCGGGCGGCGGCCAGGGCGGTTTCGTGCAGCTTTTCAGCTGGCACCACCTTGTCGAGGAAGCCGGCTTCCCGGGCACCCTGCGGGTCGAACACTTCGGCATTGTTCACCGAGCGCTGGAATGCCGCACGGCCGAGGCGGTCACGGGCCAGCTCGATACCGGCGTGGTGCATGGTCATGCCGATCTGCACTTCGTTCAGGCAGATCTTGTAGGGGCCTTCAACACCGATGCGGTAGTCGCCCGACAGCAGCAGGAAGGCGCCCTTGGCCACGGCATTGCCGGGGCAGGCGACGATCACCGGGAAGGGGTGCGACAGCAGGCGCCGGGCCAGGGTGGAGCCGGCGGTGACCAGGCCCACGGCCTCCTTGGGGCCGGCGGTCATCACCTTGAGGTCGTAGCCGCCGGAGAGGATGCCCGGCTGGCCGGTGATGATCACCACCGCGCGTTCCTCGACGGCGCGATCGAGCGCGGCATTGAAGGCTTTGATCACATCCGGGGAGATGGCATTGACCTTGCCGTTGTTCAGGGTCAGGGTGGCGATGCCGTCTTCGGCGTGGTAGGTAATCAGCTCGCTCATGGCAGAGTCCTTTGGATGGCGTGGCGACGACGTTACCCAGCGGCGCCGGCCAGGTAAAGCACCAAGGCTGACTGGTCGGTCAGCGCCGCGCCGCCGTGCCTTGCGCCATCTGGGCAGCGCTGAGCGGGTGGGAAAAAGCGCTGGGCACAATGGCAGCATTGCCCTGATTGGCCAGAGTTTTCGGCCGATTGCCTTAAGCGCATGAAAATTCTGAAAAAAATGCTTGCCAAGTAAAAGCTCTTCTACTAAATTAGCGCGCCTCGACAGGCTGAATAGCTTGAAGAGAAAACGGTGAAGTGTCCGAGTGGTCGAAGGAGCACGCCTGGAAAGTGTGTATACGAGAAATCGTATCAAGGGTTCAAATCCCTTCTTCACCGCCACATTCTACGAGAAGCCCTCGAATCGAAAGGTTCGGGGGCTTTTTGTTTGTCGCTTTGTTTTTACCTGTGCGATCGCATCGCCGGCAAGCCGGCTCCCACAAGGTAATGCGATCTCCCGTGGGAGCCGGCTTGCCGGCGATGGGCTGCGAAGCAGCCCCTTTAGAAACTTACTGAGGCCGACAGCCGTGCCGTGCGCGGCGCTCCCTGGAATAGGTAGTTGTCGCCCAGGTAGTCGCCCACGTCGCGCCAGTAGCGCTTGTCGAAGACGTTGTCCACGGTCAGGCGCAGCACGGTGTCGTAGCCGCCGATGTTCGTGCGGTAGCGGCTGCCGATGTCGAACACCGTGTAGCCGCCGACTTCGACATTGCCTGCTGAGCTTGCGTACTTGCTGGCGCTGTAGCGGGCGCCGCCGAGCAGGGCCAGGCCGGGGACGGGGAGGGCGTAGTCGGCCTGCAGCGCGGCGCGCAGGCGCGGCACGTTGATCGCCTGGTGGCCTTCGTAGGCGACGGTGTCGCTGTTCTGCACCCGGGCGCGGATCGCCGCGGCGCTGGCCTGGATCTGCAGGTTGGAGGTGACCCAGCCGCTGGCGCCGAGTTCGAGGCCGGTGTTCTTCTGCTGGCCCGACTGCACGTAGGTCGGCGCCGGGTTTTCATCGGGGCGGGCGTACTGGTAGGCCTGGCGGATCTGGAACAGGGCCGCGCTGAAACTCATGCCCTGCCAGTCACGCTTGATGCCGACTTCGAGCTGGCGCGACAGGGTGGGGGCGAGGATTTCGAACGCGTTGCTGGCGAACCACGGTGCCGTGCCGCCTGCGGAAAGGCCTTTCGCGTAGCTGGCGTAGAGCGTGGTATCAGGCTGTGGTTTGTAGATCAGTGCGGCATTGGGTAGTAACTGGTACTGCTGGGTATGGCGATTGGCAACACCGTTCTCGTCCCAGGTTTTCTCATCCAGGCGTACTTCCCGGGCACCGATCACCGTCTGCCAGTGTTCGTTGAAGGTGATGCGGTCGCTAAAGAACAGGCCGTACTGGCGGCTGTCCAGGCGGCGCTCACTGCTGCCAATGGGCTTGTCCGACGGCTCCACGGCTGGCGCACCGGTATGGATGTTGCCCGTACCTCGCCACTCGTTGTAGCCCGGTCGCTGGTCGAGCGTGCGGCGTTGCGCGCTGGTACCGACGGTCAGCTCGTGGCCCACGCCCAAGGCATCGAAGCGCCCGTCGAGCGTGGCCTGGGCTTCGTCGATGCGACGGGTATCGTCAGGGCTGCGGAAATCGTAGATGTCGTAGTCGCCATTGCTGCCGAAGTAGGACCCTTCGCTCGAACCCCAGGCGAATGCGCTGTAGTCATCGATTACCACCTTGCTGCGCGAGGCGCTCAAGGTACCGTTCCAGTTGTCGTTGAACTGGTACTTGAAGCGCCCGCCCAGGTTGAGCGAGTCGTTCTGCACGGGTTTGGCCCACGACTGCCAGGCCAAGTGATCCTTGGGGTCGACGCCATGGGGCAGTTGGGTGCCGCCGAGCAGTTGATACCCCGGCACCGAATACTGCTCGCGATGCTGGTATTCGGCGTCCAGTTCCAGCACGGCATTCGGGTTGAGCTGCCAGTCGAGGGCCAGGGAGGCGAAGTCGCGCTTGCCGTCGGCATGATCGACATACGAGCGGATATCCTCGTGAGCAAGGTTCACCCGCAGGCCCAGCTGGCGCTCGGCGCCGAACCAGCCGCCCAGGTCGGTGGCCAGGTAGCGTTCGCCCTGTTCGTTGCTCGACACGCTGAGGCTGCGTACATCCTCCGGGCGCTTGGTCACATAGTTGACCAATCCGCCGGGCTCCGACACGCCGCTCTGCAACCCGGACAGCCCCTTGAGCAGCTCCACCTGCTGCTTGTTCTCCAGCGCCACGTTCTGCTCGCCGGCGATGGTCTGGCCGTTGACCCGGTAGCTGCTGGCGGCGTTGAGCTCGAAGCCGCGCACGTTGAAGTTTTCGTAGTAGCCGATCGGCGCATAGCTTTCGCCCACCGAGGCATCGCTCTGCAGCACCTCGCTCAGCTTGCGCACCTGGCGGTCGTCCAGCAGCTGGCGGCTGAACACGCTGACCGCTGCCGGGGTGTCGAGCAGCGGTGTGCTGTGCAGGCCGCCGACCTGGGCTTCGCGTGCCTGGTAGCCGCTGTCCTGAACATCCGAGATGCGCACGGGGGCCAGGGCCACACTGTCGTCGGCAAGGCCATGGCCACTGTGCAGGGCAAGGCCCAGGCCGAGCAGGCCCAAGGGTAGGCGGGGGCGAAGCGGGGTCATGCAAGGCTCCTTGAAAAGCGGACGCGCCGTTATCGCTCGGCAGCTGTCGGGCAGGCAAAAGGGCGCCATGGTAGCAGGCTGCCGAGCCTTTCAGGGATGCAGGGGCAGACGTGGGATTGGCGCACCGCCGTTCCCACCGATACCGCGCAATGCAGAGGCATGCGCGTTTCCTATGGGAGCCGGCTTGCCGGCGATGACGCCAGTACAGTCAATACGAACGAAGCGGGGCGCGATTCAGGCCGCCGCCGGGCGCTGGTGCCGACGCCAGCTGTCGTCGATCTTCGACCAGGTCTTGCCGTCGGTGATGGCCAACAGCTTGCGGCCATCCTTGAAGGTGGCGAGGAAGGTGACTTCTTCCTCCTTGCCGCCCAGCAACAGGCCGGCGAGCAGGCCGACCGGGCCGGCCACCAGGGCGCCGGCCACCCCCCACCCCAGGGCGGTGCCCAGGCTGCGGGTCGATTCGAGGTTGGCCAGTTTCAGATCCTTGATCCGCGCCAGTGAAATGCGCTCGCCGGGCGAAGGGCTGCGCGGGGTCTTGAGTGTGAGCGCTCCATTGCGATACTCGCCTTCACCTTGCAAGAAATCGCCGGATTGCACCGTGAGTCTTGTCATTGTGTCGTCCTGTCAGGAAGGGGCTTTGACCAGCGCCTACTGAGCGCTCCGCACGCTGGCAAGTCAACGCCGAGGCGACGGAGGGTCGTGCGGCAGGTTGTCGCGTAGTAAAGCGCCTAAACGAAGCGTTGATGGCAAACCACAGGCACAAGTCGCATTTTCGAAAGTAAACTTCGAATCGTCGTCTATAAAGCCTTGGGGGCATGATTGGAACTAATGCTTGCAGCTGCCGCCATTGATCCATCGCAGTTTGCGCAAATAAGTGCGATGCAGTTGAGTTTTCGAAAACGAAAAAATGACGCCAAAAAACGCTGGACATTAAGTTTCAATGTGTGTCAGTTTTTTTGCGCCTCATAAAGGCGAGTGACAGGAAGTTCTCGCCAGGTGGGAAATCCTGTCTGACATCAACTGCTTTTTTGTAAACAAGGAAGTAACCTGCATGTCGAAAGTCAAAGAAAGCGCTATTGTTTCGGCCGTTTCCGCATTGCAGCCGAAGGGACCAAGTTCGTCCTTCGGCCTGATCGATAGCTTTGCCCACCAGTACGATCGCGGCGGCGCGAACATCAATGGCAAGAAGTCCTTCACGGTCGACCAGGCCGCCGACCACCTCCTGCGTGATGGCGCAGCCTGGAAGGACCTGAACAAGGACGGCACGATCAGCCTCACCTACACCTTCCTGACCAAGGCACCGTCTGACTTCTACAGCCGCGGACTGGGCTCGTTCAGCCAGTTCAGCGACCTGCAGAAACAACAGGCCAAGCTCTCCATGCAGTCCTGGTCGGACGTGGCCAAGGTCACCTTCACCGAGGCAGGATCGGGCGGCGACGGTCACATGACCTTCGGTAACTTCAGCGCCAGCAACGGCGGCGCGGCATTTGCCTACCTGCCGTTCGACGGCCCGGGTTCGCACAAGGGCGAGTCCTGGTACCTGATCAACAGTGGCTACCAGGTCAACATCACCCCGGGCACCGGCAACTACGGGCGCCAGACCCTGACCCACGAGATCGGCCACGTGCTCGGCCTGTCCCACCCTGGCGACTACAACGCCGGCGAGGGCAACCCGACCTACCGTGACGCCGACTACGCCCAGGACACCCGTGGCTACAGCGTCATGAGCTACTGGAGCGAAAGCAACAACGGGCAGAACTTCATCAAGGGCGGCGGGCAGTACTACGCCTCGGCTCCGTTGATGGATGACATCCTGGCGATCCAGAAGCTCTACGGCGCCAACTATGCCACCCGCGCCAGCGACACCACCTACGGCTTCAACTCCACCGCTGATCGCGACTTCTACTCGGCCACCTCGGCCTCGTCGAAGCTGGTGTTCTCGGTGTGGGACGGTGGCGGCAACGACACCTTCGACTTCTCTGGCTTCACCCAGAACCAGAAGATCAACCTCAACGAAGCGTCGTTCTCCGATGTTGGCGGCATGGTCGGCAACGTATCCATCGCCAAGGGCGTGACCATCGAAAACGCCTTCGGCGGCTCGGGCAACGACCTGCTGATCGGCAATGCGCTGGCCAACGTGCTCAAGGGTGGTGCCGGCAACGACATCATCTACGGCGGCAGCGGTGCCGACCAGCTGTGGGGCGGCAGCGGCGCGGACACCTTCGTGTTCGCCGCCGTCAGCGACTCGACCAAGGCGGCGCCGGACCGCATCATGGACTTCACCTCGGGCGTGGACAAGATCGACCTGTCGGCCATCTCCGCGTTCGCCGTGAACAAGCTGCCGTTGCAGTTCGTCAATGCCTTCACCGGCCATGCCGGCGAGGCGCTGCTGACCTACGACCAGGCCACCAACCTGGGCAGCCTGTCCATCGACTTCACCGGAAACGCCTCGGCTGATTTCCTGGTGACCACCGTTGGCCAGGCCGCTGTCACCGACATCGTGGTCTGATGTACCAGGGGGCGGCGCTCGCGCGTCGCCCTTTTGTCGGCGAGGCAGACGAATGAAAGCAACCTTGCGAACGATCGCGCTGGCCGCGATTGCCCTGATGTCGATGACCGAGGTAGGTATGGCGAGCAGCCTGTTACTCCCCAACGCCGCGCAAATGGCCGGTGATTGGACGCTTTACTCCGAACAGCCGCAGGCGCAAACCTGCAACCTGCACCTGGGCGCCAACGAAGGCGAAATCGAAGGCGAGCTGGATTGCGCCAGGGACCTGCTGGGCCTGCGCCCCGGCAGCTGGCTGGTAACCCCCGACACCCTGGCCCTGGTGGGCGGCGACGGCAGCAGCGTGGTGCACTTCAGCCGCGAGGGCGCCAGGCGTTACGCCTGGACCCGGCCGGACGGTACGCAACTGGTGCTCAAGCGCCTGGACAAATAACCCCGGCCTGAAACTTCAAAGTTTCAGGCAAGCAAGGGCGAAACATGAAACTACCGAGCAAAAAGCCCGGGGCGCCTTTGTGGGCGGCACTCGGCGAACATAAGTCGACCTTGATCAGCGTCGGCTGTTTCACGGCATTGATCAACTTGCTCATGCTGGTGCCGTCGATATATATGCTTCAAGTGTACGACCGTGTACTGAGTTCGCAGAGCACGACAACTTTGTGGGTGCTGACGCTGATGGTGGTCGGCTTCTTCGTTTATATCGGCGGGCTTGAAGCCGTACGCAGTTTCATTGTCATTAGGGTCGGCAACCAGTTGGAAAAGACGTTCAATATGAAGGTCTACCGCGCCGCCTTCGAACGCAATCTGCGCCAGCGTGACGGTGCCGCTGGCCAGGCCCTGGGCGACCTCACCCAACTGCGTCAGTTCATCACCGGCCCCGCGCTGTTCGCCTTCTTCGATGCGCCCTGGTTCCCCATCTACCTGGCGGTGATCTTCGCCTTCAACGTCTGGCTGGGCGTGATGGCGACGGTCGGCGCGCTGCTGTTGATTGCCCTGGCCATCCTCAACGAGCGCCTCACCCACGCCACCCTGGCCGAGGCCAGTGGCATCCAGCAGCAATCGACACTGCTGGCTGGCAGCCAGCTGCAAAGCGCCGAAAGCATCCAGGCCATGGGCATGCTCGGTGCCCTGCGTCAGCGTTGGTACAGCTTGCACGGGCGTTTTCTCGATCTGCAGAACAAGGCCAGCGACACCTCGGCGGTGATCACCGCCACCAGCAAGGGCCTGCGCCTGTGCCTGCAATCGCTGGTACTGGGGCTGGGCGCGCTGCTGGTGATCGAGGGGCAGATGACCCCGGGCATGATGATCGCCGGCTCCATCCTCATGGGCCGGGTGCTGGCGCCGATCGACCAGTTGATCGCGGTGTGGAAGCAATGGAGCGGCGCGCAGCTGGCCTACCAACGCCTGGACGGGCTGCTGCGCGAACACCCCGAGCCGCCGACGCCGATGCCCTTGCCGGTGCCCACCGGGCAACTGGCGGTGGAGCAGGTCAGCGCCGGCCCGCCCGGGCGTAACCTGGCCACCCTGCAACAGGTGAACTTCGCCCTGGCGCCGGGTGAACTGCTCGGCGTGCTGGGGGCTTCGGGGTCGGGCAAGTCGACCCTGGCCAAGGTGCTGGTCGGCGTCTGGCCGACCCTCGGCGGCCATGTGCGCCTCGATGGCGCCGAGCTCAGCCAATGGGACCGCGACGCGTTGGGCCCGCACATCGGCTATCTGCCGCAGAACATCGAGTTGCTGCGCGGCAGCATCGCCGAGAACATCGCCCGCTTTGGCGAGCTGGACGGCATCAAGGTGGTCGAGGCGGCTCGCCTGGCGGGCGTGCATGACCTGATCCTGCGCCTGCCCCAGGGCTACGACACGCGCCTGGGCGAGGAGGGGGTGGACCTCTCCGGCGGCCAGAAGCAGCGCATTGCCCTGGCCCGCGCCCTGTACGGCGATGCCCGGCTGATCGTGCTCGACGAACCCAACTCCAACCTCGACAGCCACGGCGAGGCCGCCCTGGCCAACGCCATCGTCCAGCTCAAGGCCCAGGGCCGCACCGTGGTGCTGGTGACCCACCGCAGCGCGGCGTTGGCCCAGGCCGACAAGCTGCTGGTGATGAACGAAGGGCGCATGCAGGGCTTCGGCCCGGCTCGCGATATCCTCCACGCCATGGGCCAGGCCCCGGCGCAACGACCCCTGCAAGCCGGAGGTGGCGCATGAGCCAGCACACCCGTGATGCCCGTTTCCATGTCCGCCTGGGATGGTGGCTGACCCTGGTCGGTTTCGGCGGTTTCATGGCCTGGGCCAGCCTCGCCCCGCTCGATCAGGGCGTGCCGGTGCAAGGTACCGTGGTGGTGTCGGGCAAGCGCAAGGCGGTGCAGTCCATGGGCGCGGGCGTGGTCAGCCGCATCCTGGTCAGCGAAGGCCAGCTGGTGCGCCAGGGCGAGCCGCTGTTCCGCCTCGACCGCACCCAGGTGCAGGCCGACGTCGATGCGCTGCAGGCCCAGTACCGCATGACCCGCGCCGCCTTGGCGCGCTGGCAGAGTGAGCGCGACAACCTCGGCCAGGTGCAGTTTCCCACGGAGTTGCTCGAAGACGCCGACGCCCGCCTGGCGCTGATCCTCGAAGGCCAGCGCCAGCTGTTCGACAGCCGCCGTCAGGCCCAGGCCCGCGAGCAGGGCGCCCTGGCTGCCAGCATCGACGGCTCCCAGGCCCAGCTGACCGGCATGCGCCGGGCGCGCGGCGACCTGCAGGCTCAGGCCGACTCGTTGCGCGAGCAGCTCGACAGCCTGCGCCCGTTGGCCGGCGAGGGCTATATCCCGCGCAACCGCGTGTTGGAATACCAGCGCCAGCTGTCGCAGGTGCAGCGCGACCTGGCGCAGAACGCCGGCGAAAGCGCGCGCCTGGAGCAGGTGATCGTCGAAGCCCGGCTCAACTTGCAGCAGCGCCGCGAGGAGTACCAGAAAGAGGTGCGCAGTCAGCTGGCCGAAGCCCAGGTCAAGGCCGCGACCCTGGAGCAGCAGCTCAACTCCGCGCACTTTGAACTGCAGCACAGCGAGATCATCGCGCCGGCCGACGGCATCGCGGTAAACCTTGGCGTGCACACCGAAGGCGCCGTGGTGCGGGCCGGCGATACCCTGCTGGAAATCGTGCCCCAGGGCACCGCGCTGGAAGTGGAAGGGCGCCTGCCGGTGAACCTGGTGGACAAGGTGGCACCGCAGTTGCCGGTGGACATCCTGTTCACCGCCTTCAACCAGAACCGCACGCCGCGGGTGACCGGGGAGGTGGCGCTGGTGTCGGCCGACCAGCTGATCGACGAGCGCAGCGGCCAGCCGTACTACGTACTGCGCAGCACTGTCAGCGAAGAAGCGCTGGCGCGTCTCGAGGGGCTGGCGATCCGCCCGGGCATGCCCGCCGAGCTGTTCGTGCGCACCGGCGAGCGCTCGCTGCTCAACTACCTGTTCAAACCCCTGCTCGACCGTGCAGGCACCGCCTTGACCGAACAATAAGGACCGCCAGTGAAGAAGTTCCCACTGATCGGGCTGCTGCTGGCCTGCGCCTGGCTGCCGACCGCCGCCCAGGCCGCCATGGGGCCGTTCCAGGTATACGAGCAGGCCCTGCGCCGCGATCCGACCTACCTCGCGGCGTTCAAGGCCCGCGAGGCCGGCCAGGAATACCGCGCCATCGGCCGCGCCGGCCTGCTGCCCAGCCTGTCGTACAGCTACAACAAGGGCCGCAACGATTCCGAGGTGCGCTACCTCGGCGATTCACGCCGGCAAAAGGAAGACCGCACCTACAACAGCATGGGCTCGACCTTCATCCTCCAGCAGCCGCTGTTCGACTATGAAGCCTATTCGAGCTATCGCAAGGGCGTGGCCCAGGCCCTGTTCGCCGACGAGAGCTTCCGCGACCAGAGCCAGCAACTGCTGGTGCGGGTGATGACCAGCTACACCCAGGCGCTGTTCGCCCAGGACCAGATTGCCATCAGCGTCGCCAGCAAGCAGGCCTACCGCCAGCAGTTCCAGCAGAACCAGCGGCTGTTCGACGCAGGCGAAGGCACGCGCACCGATATTCTCGAAGCCCAGGCCCGCTACGAGTTGGCCGATGCCGAGGAAATCAAGGCGCGTAACGAACAGGATGCCGCGCTGCGCGAACTGGGCGCGCTGATTGGCGAGCCGGCGGTGCGGGTCGAGGACCTGGCGCCGCTGCGGCTGGGCTTCGCCCTGCCAGTGGTCGACCCCAGCGGCTACGAGGCCTGGCAGGAGCGGGCCCTGGCCAACAACCCGCAACTGGCGTCATCGCGCCAGGCCCTGGAAGTGGCGCGCTACGAAGTCGAGCGCAATCGTGCCGGGCACCTGCCCAAGGTCACCGCGTTCGCCACCTCGCGGCGCCAGGAGTCGGACAGCGGCAACACCTACAACCAGCGCTACGACACCAACACCGTGGGCATCGAAGTCAGCGTGCCGATCTTCGCCGGCGGCGGAGTGCTGGCTTCGACCCGCCAGGCCAGCCGGCACCTGGAGCAGGCCGAGTACGAGCTCGACGGCAACACCCGCAGCGCCTTGATCGAGCTGCGCAAGCAGTACAACGCCTGCCAGTCCGGCGCCAGCCAGTTGCGTGCCTACGAGCGGGCGCTGGTGGCGGCCGAGGCGCTGGTGGTGTCCACACGCAAGAGCGTGCAAGGTGGCGAACGGGTGAACCTGGATGTGCTCAACGCCGAACAGCAACTGGCCACCACCCGCCGCGACCTGGCCCAGGCGCGCTACGACTACCTGCTGGCGTGGATCAAGCTGCATTACCAGGCGGGGGTGTTGAGCGAGACGCAACTGGCGCGGGTGGACGAAGCGTTCATCGAAGGCAAGCCCTGACTTCTGCGCGGGCCTCATCGCCGGCAAGCCGGCTCCCACAAATGTTGCGCGATACCCTGTGGGAGCCGGCTTGCCGGCGATGAGGCCGGTGTTGTCAGCAAAATACTTTCAGGCTGGCACCACTGCCTTCCCACGCCTGCGCTCAGCCAGCCCCCACACCAGCAGCGCCAGCGCACCGATCACCAGGCCAGCCACCACGATCCCATCCCAGCCATGCACCTCGAACAGTTGCGTGCCCAGCAGCGACCCCAGCGCTCCGCCGATGAAGTAGCAGGTGATATAACCGGCATTGAGCCGCGTGCGCGCCTCGGGGCGCAGCACGATCACCGCGTTCTGGTTGCTCACGTGCACGAGTTGCACCGCCAGGTCGAGCAACAGCACGCCCACCAGCAATGCCACCAGCGAGCTCTGTGCAAACCCCAGCGGCACCCACGACAGCAATAGCGCCACCAGCCCCACGGTGGTGCCCAGCGAGCCTTTGCCGCGGTCGGCCAGGCGCCCGGCCCAGTTCGCCGCCAGTGCGCCGATCGCCCCGGCCAGGCCGAACAGGCCGATCACCGCGTCGGAGTAATGGTAGGGCGCCTCGCTCAACAGGAATGCCAGCGGTGTCCAGAACAGCGCGAACAGGCTGAACGCCAGCAAGCCCAGCAGCGAGCGCAGGCGCAGCACCGGTTCTTCGACGAACAGGCGGAACACCGAGCCGATCAGCGCCGGGTATTTCAAGCCGGCGTGGCTGTGGTGTTGCGGCAGGCTGCGGTACAGGGCGAGGGCACTGATGGCCATCAACACCGCGGCCAGCACGTAGATGCTGCGCCAGCCGCCCAGCTCGGCCATGAAGCCGGCGGCGGTGCGCGCCAGCAGGATGCCCAGCAACAGGCCGCTCATCAGCGTGCCCACGGCGCGGCCGCGTTGATCCGGAGCGCTGAGCGCGGCGGCCATGGGTACCAGCACCTGGGCCACCACCGAGAACAGTCCGGTCAGCGCCGTGCCGAACAACAGCCACGGCAGGCTTGGCGCGCAGGCGCTGATCACCAGCCCGGCGGTGGCGATCAGCACCATGGTGACGATCAGCCGTCGTTGCTCGAACAGATCGCCCAGTGGCGCGAGCAGCAGCAGCCCGGCGCCGTAGCTAAGCTGGGCGGCGATGACGATGGTGCCGGCGCTGGCGGTACTCAGGCCGAACTGCTCGGCGATGCTGTGCAGCAGGGGCTGGGCGTAGTAGTTGCTGGCGACAGCCAGGCCGGTGGCGGTGGCCATCAGCAGGATCAGGGCGCGACTCAGAGTCGGGGATTTCATGGGTAGTCTCGTTGCAGGCAAGGTTTTGTGGCGACAAGTATCAGGAAGTGTCATTCATGAAGCCAATGTATAGTTATCAGCTTATCAATCTCTAAAACAGATAGATCGATGAACCTAAAGCAGCTCGAATACGCCTTGGCCGTGGCCGACACCGGCAGTTTCACCCGCGCCGCCGAACGCTGCCACGTGGTGCAATCGGCCCTCAGCCATCAGGTGGCACGGCTGGAGGCACAGTTGGGGGTAAGCCTGTTCGAGCGCAGTTCGCGGCGGGTGCGCCTGACCCCTGCCGGCGAAGCCTTCGTGCTCAGCGCGCGGCCAGCGGTGGCGGCGGCGCGGCGGGTGGCCGAGGATGTCGCCGCCGCCTGCGGGCAGGTGCGTGGACGTTTGTCGATCGGCGAGATCAGCTCGCTCACCGCGCTGGACCTGGTCGATCTGCTGGTGGTGTTTCATGAGCGCTACCCTGATGTGGACGTGTGCTGGTTGACCGCCAAGAGCGAGTTGCTGGTCACGGACGTCTGCGAGCGGCGCCTGGACGTGGGCTTCATCGGCCTGTGGCAGGGCGAGGCGCTGCATGGCGTGCAGCATCGTCTGCTGGCGCGGGAGGAGTTAGTGGCAGTGCTGCCACCTGGTCATCGGTTGGCGGGCAGGGCTCAGCTGGCCCTGGCCGAGCTGGCCGACGAGGTGCTGGTGGACTTTCCCGAGGGCACCGGGGCGCGTCGGCAGACCGACGAGGCGTTCCAGGCGGCAGGGTTGCGGCATCGGGTGCAGTTCGAGATAGGCCATATCCGCCTGGTGGAGAAGTTCGTGCAGCGGAGCATGGCCGTGGGCCTGGTCCCCGAGCGTATCGCTCGGGGCTTCAAGGATGTCGCCAGGGTGCCGCTGGTGGATGCGCCGGTGCGGCACCTGTACGCGGTGTGGTCGCCCAGCCCCACGCCGGCGGCGCGGGCATTTCTGGACGTACTCGAAGAACAGCTGCTGGCGAACGGTGGATAACCCATCGTCGGCAAGCCGGCTCCTACAGGTGCGGCGCGGTTCTTGAAAGCGGCGCCGTACCTGTGGGAGCCGGCTTGTCGGCGATGAGGCCGAAACAGGCAATTACGAATCAGGCCGCAAACCCACCATCGGCCAGCAAGCTCGCCCCTGTGATGTAGCCGGCCTCAGGCCCCGCCAGATAGGCCACGAAGCTGGCGATCTCGTCCGCCTGGCCATAGCGCCCGATAGCCATCAGCGGGATCAGGCTCTCGGCGAACTCGCCACTGGCCGGGTTCATGTCGGTGTCCACCGGCCCAGGCTGCACATTGTTGACGGTGATCCCCTGCGGCCCCAGGTCCCGGGCCAGGCCCTTGGTCAGGCCGACCAGCGCCGACTTGCTCATGGCATAGGGCGCGCCACCGGCGAACGGCATGCGCTCGGCGTTGGTGCTGCCGATGTTGATGACCCGCCCACCCTGGCCCATGTACTTCACCGCCGCCTGGGTGGCCACGAACACGCTGCGCACATTGACCGCCAGCAGCCGGTCGAAGTCGGCCAGGTCGAACTCGGCGACCGACGCCACCGCCAGCACGCCAGCGTTGTTGACCAGGATATCCAGGCCCCCGAAGGCTTTCGCGGTGTCGGACACGGCCTGCTGCACGGCCTGGATGTCGGCGCTGTCGGCGCGCAGGGCCAGGGCTTGGCCGCCGCCGCTGTTGATCTCACCCGCCAAGGCCTCGGCGCTGGCGCTCGAGCTGACATAGGTGAAGGCGACCTTGGCGCCGTCGCGGGCCAGGCGGCGGACTATGGCCGCGCCGATACCGCGGGAGCCGCCCTGGACCAGGGCCACCTTGCCGGTGAGGGGAAGTGCTTGGGACATGCTGATCTCCTGCGTTCAAGCAAGGCCGGATGCCTTGGATGGACACAGTATCGACGCTTGATTACCTATTGATAAGATGGCAATCACGCTAGTCAGAATAAACCAGGAGTTGGCAATGGCCGCGATGGAATCCTTCAGCAGTCTGGAATGCTTCATCCGCAGCGCCGAAGTCGGCAGCTTTGCCGAAGCGGCCAGGCGCCTTTCGCTCACCCCCGCGGCGGTCGGCAAGAACGTCGCCCAGCTGGAGGCGCGGCTTGGTGTGCGCCTGTTCCTGCGCAGCACGCGCAAACTGACCCTGACCGAGGCCGGGCAGCGTTTTCTGGCCGAGGTGAGCGAGAGTTTTCGCACCATCCAGTATGCCGTGGCCAATCTGGCCAACTGCGAAGGCCACCCCTCGGGCGTGCTGCGGGTCAGCATGGGTACGGTGTTCGGGCGCCTGTACGTGTTGCCGTTGCTGGGCGAGTTCCTGGCGCGCTATCCGGCGGTGACGGCGGACTGGCATTTCGACAACCGCCAGGTCGACCTGATCGGCCAGGGTTTCGACGCCGCCCTCGGCGGTGGTTTCGAGCTGCCGCCTGGGGTGGTGGCACGCAAGCTGACGCCTGCGCACCGGGTACTGGTGGCCTCGCCGGGCTATGTGCGTCAGCACGGGCCGATCGACCGGCCGGAACAGTTGCAGGCTTGCGCCGGCATCCTCATCCGCTCGCCGCAGACCGGCAGGGTGCGCAGCTGGCCGCTGACCAGTCGCTGGCAGGAGCAACAGCCGCTGCAGCTGCCCCAGCGCCTGACCATGAGCGATTCGGACGCTGCCTGCGCGGTGGCCGAGCAGGGCCTGGGCATCGCCCTGGTCAGCCTGCCGTTCGCCTTGCCTTACCTGGCCTCAGGCCGGCTGTGCCGGGTGCTGCCGGACTGGTACGTCGACGATGGGCACATCAGCCTGTACTACGCCGAGCGCAAACTGTTGCCGGGCAAGACTCGCGCCTTCATCGATTTCGTGGTGGAGCAGTTTGCCGAGCAGGGGCTGGCACAGCGCTTCGATGCCTTGCAGCGATAACGCCCGGTCAGGCGATATCGATGATGAACTGCACCTGGGCCACCCCAGCCAGCACCAGGCGTACTTCGTCATCCACGTGCTTGCCGACCAGCTGCTGGCCTAGCGGTGCGCGAGGTGTGATCACCGTCACCAGCGCCTCTCCCTCACCAATCTTCAAGCCGGCGCCTTCGGGCCCGAGGAACAACCTGCGACGCTGCCCCTGTTCGTCCTCCAGGGTCACCAGGCAGCCGACCTGGATCCCCCGCGCCGGGTCATAGTCGCGTGGCACCAGTTGCTGATAGGTCTGCAGCGCCTGGCGGATCTCGGCGGTACGTCGGGCCTGTCCGGTGGCCAGGTACGAAGCCTCGAGCCCCAGGGTGTCGTACTTGTTCTCGGCGATGTTCTCTTCGGCGGTGGCGGCCTCGTAGGCGGTCTGGGCGGCGCGGCGCAGCACCTCCATGTCGTGCTCGAGGGTGGTGACGATGCGCTGCAGCAGGGTGGCCTTGTCCATGGTCAGTAGCAGAACTCCAGCACGTTGGCCTGGCTCTTGTCGGTCGGCGCGGTGCGGTTCTGCTGCAGCCAGAACTGGCACTTGGGGCTGTTCAGGTTGCGCGGGTTGCCCTGGGCGGCCTCGGCGGCCTGCTGCAATTCCTGCTTGTGCAGGATGTCTTTGTAATGTTCGAACATCTGCGCCTGGGCATCGGCCGGTGGCGCTGGAGGAGCGGTTGGCGCAGGCAGGACCTGCGCGGGGGCGGTGGCCTCGACCAGCGGTTGCACCTGCTGTGGCCACAAGTGCAGGGCCAGCCACAGGCTCACGGCGATCGCCAATGCGCCGAGCCACAGGCCGAGGGCGACGCACAGCACCAGTTGCACCGGTTTCAGGGTGATCTTCAATTCACGGGGGCGGGGCATGATGGCCTCCTGGCAGGCGGGGCGAGGGCGCCATTCTCGCATGCCGCGGCAGGTATTTTCAGCGCCGCGCTTTTGTTGGCCGGCATTTTTCAGCAAAATCCGCGGTCTTTTTTCCGCAGGTAACGGAACGTGGCGATGAAAACCACCTGGGACATCTTCTGCACGGTCGTCGACAACTATGGCGACATCGGCGTCACCTGGCGCCTGGCGCGCCAGTTGGCGAGCGAGCATGACCTGGCCGTGCGCCTGTGGGTGGATGACCTGAAAGCCTTCGTGCGCCTGTGCCCAGAGGCCGATAGCCACGCCGAACAGCAGTGGCGGCAGGGCGTCGAGGTGCGCCACTGGCCGGCCACGTGGCAAGGTGCGGAGCCGGCGCAGGTGGTGGTGGGCGCCTTCGCCTGCCAGTTACCGCAGGCTTATGTCGAGGCCATGGGCGAGCAGGCCACGCCGCCCTTGTGGCTGAACCTGGACTACCTCAGTGCCGAAGACTGGGTGGATGGCTGCCATGGCTTGCCGTCGCCCCAGGCCAATGGGTTGCGCAAGTTCTTTTTCTTCCCGGGTTTCACCGAGAAGACCGGTGGCCTGCTGCGCGAAGCGGCCTTGCTGCCCCGTTGCCAGGCGTTTCGCCAGGCGCCGGACGAGCGGGCGAGATTCCTGGCAGGGCTGGGCGTCCACCCCGAGGCCGGGGCGCGGCTGATCTCGCTGTTCGCCTACGAGAATCCACAGTTGGGCAACTGGCTCGACGTACTGGCCGAAGGCGCGCACCCCAGCCACCTGCTGGTACCGCAGGGGCGCATCCTGGGCGACCTCGGCCACTGGCTGGGCGAGGCGGACTTGGCCGTGGGGGCGCTGCATCGGCGCGGCGCCTTGACGGTCCAGGTGCTGCCTTTCGTCAGCCAGGACGACTACGACCGGCTGCTGTGGAGCTGCGATTTCAACGCCGTGCGCGGCGAGGACTCGTTCGTGCGGGCGCAATGGGCTGGGGTGCCGATGCTGTGGCACATCTACATCCAGGAAGAGAACGCCCACTGGGAAAAGCTCGAAGCATTCCTCGCCCATTATTGCCATGGGTTGTCGGCCGCCGCCGGGCAGGCGCTGAGCGAACTGTGGCGGGCCTGGAACATGGACCGCCCGATGGGTCAGGCCTGGCAGGCGCTGCAGCCACACTGGGAGGAAGTGCGCGAACATGCCCGCCAGTGGCAGGCCGCGCAGGCCGCTCGGCCGGACCTTGCCACGAGGCTGGTACAGTTTTACCGAAATTCGCTATGATACGCGGCCTCGATTTTTATAAATCCATCCAGATTCGGATACTTCGTAATGAAAACTGGTAAAGAACTGAAACCCGGTACCGTACTGCGGATCGACAACGACCCGTGGCTGGTTCAGAAAGCTGAGTTCACCAAGTCGGGCCGTAACAGCGCGATCATGAAGACCAAGCTGAAGAACCTGCTGACCGGCTACAAGACCGAAACCGTATACGGTGCGGACGACAAGCTGGACGACGTGATCCTGGATCGCAAAGAAGCGACCCTGTCGTTCATCAGCGGTGACTCGTACACCTTCATGGACACCACCGACTACACCATGTACGAGCTGAACGCCGAAGACATCGACGCCGTTCTGCCGTACATCGAAGAAGGCATGGAAGACATCTGCGAAGCCGTCTTCTTCGAAGGCCGCCTGGTATCGGTAGAACTGCCGACCACCATCAGCCGCCAGGTTACCTACACCGAGAACGCCGCACGTGGCGACACCTCGGGCAAGGTCATGAAGCCTGCCAAGCTGAAGAACGGTACCGAGATCCAGGTTGCCGACTTCATCCAGATCGACGAGTGGATCGACATCGACACTCGCGACAACAGCTTCAAGGGCCGTTCCAAGAAGTAATCCTTCTTGCGATGAGCACGAAAAACCCGGCCTTGGCCGGGTTTTTTTGTGCTCGTGAAACCGTGTCGCCTTCATCGCGGGGCAAGTCGGGTCGCCCCGCGAAGGCATTTACACCGTCACATGCAGGCGCACATCCACATTGCCGCGGGTGGCGTTGGAGTACGGGCAGACCTTGTGCGCCTTCTCCACCAGCCCTTCGGCGTCGGCCTGGGCCAGGCCAGGCAGGTTGATGTGCAGGTCGATGTCCAGGCCGAAACCGCCGGGGATCTGGCCGATGCCGACCTTGGCGGTGATCGAGGCGTCCGCCGGCAGGGCTTTTTTCTCCTGACCGGCAACGAACTTCAATGCGCCGATGAAGCAGGCCGAGTACCCGGCGGCGAACATCTGCTCGGGGTTGGTGCCTTCACCTCCGGCGCCGCCCAGCTCTTTCGGGGTGCTCAGCTTGACTTCCAGCTTGCCGTCGCTGGAGCGGGATTTGCCATCACGACCACCGGTGGAAGTGGCTTCTGCGATGTACAGCGGAGTGACCTTTTGCATCTTGAGCCTCGCTTGGGTGCTGTGCGCCGTCGGCGCTGAGTGGGTATGGGCTTAATTTAGTGCGCAATTATTTAGTGCGCAAGTTAAATATTCGACCATTCATCTGAACAGCCCTCTCACAGCATAGACGTCAGAGGTTTTCTTGCAGCTGCGCGCGCAGGGTGAGCAGGTCGGCTTGCAGCTTGCGCAACTGCTCGGCGCTGTGGCCGCTGGCCTGCAGGATGCATTGCGGCACGCGCTGGGCTTCGGCCTGCAGGGCGCGGCCCTTGTCGGTCAGTTGCACCAGCACCACCCGTTCGTCCTCGCGGCTGCGGCTGCGCTTGAGCAGGCCTTCGCTTTCCAGGCGCTTGAGCAGCGGGGTCAGGGAGCCGGGGTCGGTGAGCAGGCGTTGGCTGATCTCGCCCACGGTCAGGCCGTCCTGCTCCCACAGCACGAGCATGGCCAGGTACTGCGGGTAGGTCAGGCCCAGGGCCTGCAGCAAAGGCTTGTAGACCTTGGTCATCAGCAACGAGGTCGAGTGCAGGGCGAAGCAGACCTGGTTGTCCAGCAGCAGCGCGTCGCAGGGGGCTTGGGTGTCGGCGTTCATGCAGGTCCTTGGAATCGGTGAGTAATAAAATCTAGCACGCCAAAGCTTGGTGCGCTCATTGCCAGCGCAGCTCGCTTCTCAGCGCCAGGTCCCAGGGCGGCACCGGGCTGAAACGGCTCTTGAGGAATTCGAGCAGCAAGCGGCTGCGAGAGTTCGTTTCATGTTCAAGGCGCAGTGCATAAATCCCGCTGGTTTCGGGGGCCGGCAGGCCGTTGTCGCAGAACAGGGGGAGCAGTTCGCCGCGCAGCAGGTAGTCGCTGACCAGCCAGGTCGGCAGGTGGGCGATGCCCAGCCCGGCCAAGGCACCGAACAGCAGCGTCTCGGCATTGTTGGCGGCCATGCGCATGCGCGTCGGGCGGTACAGGCGGGTCTGGCCGCCGACCTCGAAGCGCCAGGCGAACGGCGGTGCCAGGCCGTCCCAGTCGAGGCCGTCATGCCCAGGCAGCTCGCTGGGGCAGGCCGGAACGCCGCGATTGGCCAGGTACGCCGGGCTGGCGCAGGCGATCCGCACCATATAGGCCAGTGGCGTGGCCACCAGGCGTGTGTCGGCCAGGGGCCCCGCGCGCAGCACCAGGTCGACTTCGCCCAGGTGGCTGCCGTGCAGGTCGACGAAACTGTCGATCAGGCGCAGTTGCACGTCGAGACCGGGGTAGGCCACCAGGAAGTCGGCGATGGCCGGGGCGAGGTGGCGACGGCCGAAGGCGGCCGGGGCGTCGATGCGGATCAGCCCTTCGGGGGCGTTGCTCAGGGATACCGCCTCGGCCCGGGCCAGGCGCAGTTCCTCGATGATGCGCCGGGCCCGTTCGGCGAACGCATTGCCGGCCGGCGTGGCGCGCACCGCATGGGTGCTGCGCGAGAACAGCCGGCTGCCCACCGCGTTTTCCAGGCTGTCGATGCGCCTGGCCACGGCCGAAGGCGTGAGCGGATGGCGACGGGCGGCGGCGGAGAAGCTGCCGGTCTCCAGCACATCGAGGAACAGGCTCAGTTGTTCGGTGAGGATATCGGGGCTCATGATGGCTCTGCTTTTGCGGATTACGCAAAGCCATTGTGCGCTGCTGTGCGTTTCCCCGCCAGCCGTGACTGGGTAGCATGCCGGCATTCTCTGAAAACAGGCGGATGAGGCCCGGATGATCGAGTGGTTGATGTATATCGTGTTGGGTGCCGCCCTGGGCACCGTGGGTGGCCTCTTCGGTATTGGTGGCGGGTTGATCGCGATCCCGGCGCTGGGGGTGCTGTTCGGCCTTGACCAGCAACTGGCCCAGGGCACCGCCCTGGTGATGGTGGTGCCCAACGTGCTGCTTGCGTTGTGGCGCTATCACCAGCGCAACCGCATCGAGTTGCGCCATGCCGTGCCGCTGTCGTTGTGCAGCTTTTTGTTCGCCTGGCTGGGGTCGATCTGGGCAGTGGGCATCGATGCCCAGTCGATGCGCCTGTATTTCGTCGGTTTCCTGGTGGCCCTGGCGTTGTGGAACGTGGCGCGCATGTTCCTGCCGGTGAAGCCGCCGAGCAACCAGCTGCGCTACCCCTGGCCATGGCTGGGCGTGCTGGGCAGCTTTGCCGGAACCATGGGCGGGCTGTTCGGCGTGGGTGGCGCGGTGGTGGCCACGCCGATATTGACCTCCGTGTTCGGCACCACCCAGGTGGTGGCCCAGGGGTTGTCGCTGGCATTGGCGGCGCCGAGCACTGCGGTGACCCTGCTGACCTACGGCCTGCACCAGAGCGTGGATTGGAGCATCGGGGTGCCGTTGGCGGTGGGTGGGTTGCTGAGCATCAGCTGGGGGGTGAAGCTGGCCCATGCGTTGCCGGAAAAGGTACTGCGCTCGATGTTCTGTGTGTTTCTGGTGGTGTGCGCGGTGATGCTCGGGTTCGAGCTCTGAGCGCAAGGGGCTGCAGAGCCCATTGCCATCTGTGGGAGCCGGCTTGCCGGCGAAAAGGGCGCGAAGCGTCCTCGGCTTACTTGAACCCTTCGACGATGTACTCGGCCATGCAGTCGGTAATCGGCGAATGCTGCTGGTCATTGCGCAGCAGCATCACATTGGCCATGTGCAACTGCGGCAGGCCGTCGTCCTCGCCGAGGATGCGCAGGTCGCCGCCGATCAGGCTGTGCAACTGCGCGGTCACCGCCAGCCCGGCATGCACGATGGCGAAGATCGCCGCCAGGCTTGGGCTTGTGTAGGCGATGCGGTACTCGATGCCGTGGCGCTCCAGGGCATTGCAGGTCCAGGCGCGGCAAAAGCAGTCGGTGTTGAACAGCGCCAGCGGCATGGGCCGCTGCTCCTGCGGGCAGAAGCCCTTGGCCGCGGCCCACACCAGGCGTTCCTGGCGCAGCAGCTGGCCGACCTCGTTACCCGGCTCGCGGGTGACGATGGTCAGGTCCAGGTCCTGGCGCAGCATCAACTGCTTGGACGAATCGCAATGCACCTCGACATGGATCAGCGGGTAGGCCTGGGCAAAGCGGGTGAGAATGCCCGGCAGGTAGCGCATGGCGTAGTCGTCCGGCGTGCCGATGCGCACCACCCCGACCATGTGCGGCATGCGCAGGGTGTTGAATACCTCGCCATGCAGCTTGAGGATGCGCCGCGCATAGCCCAGCAGCACCTGGCCCTCGGCGGTCAGGCGCACCTGGCGGCCGTCGCGCTCGAACAGCTGGCGCTGCAGGATGTCCTCCTCCAGGCGCTTCATCTGCATGCTCACCGCCGACTGGGTGCGGTTGACCACTTCGCCGGCGCGGGTGAAACCACCTTGCTCGGCAATGGCGACGAAGGTGCGCAGCACCTCGGCGTCGAGACTCTGATACTGGGACATGGCATCAATCTCCGAGATGCATGGCATCAGAAACATTCGTTGGATTGATCTTAGGCCTGGGACGAGACTGGAGCCATCCACAAGGAGGGCGTCATGATGAAAGGTCATTTCAACGTAGCTCACCAACCGGCCGCATCCCTGGGCCATCTGTGGCACGACGCCAGCGGGCTGGTGCTGCGCTGGTTCGAACTGCACCGCCAGCGCGACGAGCTGGCGCGCCTGAGCGATGCCACGCTGCACGATCTTGGGTTGTCGCGGGCGGACATCCAGCAGGAAGCCGACCGGCATTTCTGGGAGGACCCGTTGCGGAAATGAAGGTGGTTCCAATCGCGGGGCAAGCCCGCTCCCACAAAGATGCGTGGGAGCGGGCTTGCCCCGATTGCGTCTTTACTGTCTGGACACCAGACGGAGCCACCTCATGTCCTTCAGCCTTTCCCTCGCCCAGGCCCGCCGCCTGGCCCTGTCCGCCCAGGGCTTCGGCAAGTCGCCCGGCAGCCCGCCGACCCTGGCCAGCCTCACGCGCATGTTTCAGCGCCTGGGCGTGGTGCAGATCGACTCGGTCAATGCCCTGGTGCGTTCACACTACCTGCCGCTGTTCTCGCGCCTGGGCGACTACCCGCACGGCTTGCTGGACCAGCTCGCCTGGGGCCAACGCCGCCAGCGCAGGCTGTTCGAATACTGGGGCCACGAAGCCTCGCTGCTGCCGCTGGCGTTGTACCCGCTGATGCGCTGGCGCATGGCCCACGCCGCCGACGGCAAGGGCATCTACCGGCAACTGGCGACCTTTGGCCGTGAGCGACGCGAGGTGATCGAGCGAGTGCTGGCGGCGGTGCGCGACCAAGGCGCGCTGGGCGCCGGCAGCCTGTCCTCCCGCCAAGAGCGCGCCGGCCCCTGGTGGGACTGGAGCGAAGAAAAGCACGCGCTGGAATGGCTGTTCGCCGCTGGCGAGGTCACGGTGGCCGGGCGTCGCGGTTTCGAGCGCCTGTACGACCTGCCCGAGCGGGTGCTGCCGGCGGCCATCCTCGATCAGGCCCCGCCCAGCGAGGCTGAAGCGCACCAGGGCTTGCTGCTGCACGCCGCCGGCGCCCTGGGCGTGGCCACCGAACAGGATCTGCGTGATTACTTTCGCCTCTCGCCGCAGCAGAGCAAGGCCGCCCTGGCTGTTCTGGTCGAGGACGGGCGCCTGCAGGCCTGGGCCGTGCAGGGCTGGAAACAGCCGGCCTATGTCGCGGACGTGCCACGGATTCCCCGACGCATCGAAGTCAGCGCCTTGCTGTCGCCGTTCGATTCATTGGTCTGGGCGCGCGAGCGTACCGAGCGCCTGTTCGATTTCCGCTATCGCCTGGAGATCTACACCCCCGCGCACAAGCGGGTGTACGGCTACTACGTGCTGCCGTTCCTGCACGACGGGCGCATTGCCGCGCGCCTGGACCTGCGTGCCGAACGCGCCCACGGACGTCTGGCGGTGCATGCGGTGCACGAAGAGGCGACGGGGCTGGACGAGGCGGGCTACCAGGCGTTGGCGCTCAGCCTGCAGAGGCTGGCCAACTGGCTGGGCCTGGCGCAGGTGCGGCTCAACTGCCCCCGCGCCGAGGGCAGCCGGCTGCGTCAGGCGTTGCTCAGCGGCGCACCTGCTTGAGTGTTTCGGCGATCAGGAAGGCCAGTTCCAGCGACTGATCGGCGTTCATGCGCGGGTCGCAGTGGGTGTGGTAGCGGTCGGAGAGGGCGTCTTCGGTGATCGGCCGGGCGCCGCCGATGCACTCGGTGACGTTCTGCCCGGTCATTTCGATATGGATGCCACCGGCGTGGCTGCCCTCGGCCTGGTGCACCTGGAAGAACTGCTTGACCTCATCGAGGATCTGCGCAAAGTCGCGTGTCTTGTAGCCGCTACTGGCCTTGATGGTGTTGCCATGCATCGGGTCCGAGCTCCACAGCACCTGGCGGCCCTCGCGTTGCACGGTGCGGATCAGCCCCGGCAGATGGTCGCCGACCTTGCCGGCGCCCATGCGCACGATCAGGTTCAGGCGGCCAGGGTCGTTGTCCGGGTTGAGCACGTCGATCAGGCGGATCAGCTCTTCGGGGTTCATGCTCGGGCCGACCTTGACCCCGATCGGGTTGTGCACGCCGCGCAGGAACTCGACGTGGGCGCCGTCGAGCTGGCGGGTGCGGTCGCCGATCCACAGCATGTGCGCCGAGCAGTCGTAGTAGTCGCCGGTCAGGCTGTCGCTGCGCACGAAGGCTTCTTCATAGTTGAGCAGCAGCGCTTCGTGGGCGGTGAAGAAGCTGGTTTCGCGCAGTTGCGGCGCCGTGTCCAGGCCGCAGGCGCGCATGAAGGCCAGGGTTTCGTCGATGCGGTTGGCCAACTGGTGATACTTGTCGGCCAGCGCCGAGTTGGCGATGAAATCGAGGTTCCACTTGTGCACCTGGTGCAGGTCGGCAAAGCCGCCCTGGGCGAACGCGCGCAGCAGGTTGAGGCTGGCGGTGGCCTGGTGGTAGGCCTGCAGCAGGCGCTCGGGGTCGGGGATGCGGCTTTTCGCGTCGAAGCCGATGCCGTTGACAATGTCGCCACGGTACGCCGGCAGGGTGATGTCACCGAGGGTTTCGTCGTTGGCCGAGCGTGGCTTGGCGAACTGCCCGGCCATGCGCCCGACCTTGACCACCGGGCAGCCGGCGGCGAAGGTCATGACAATGGCCATCTGCAGCAGCACCTTGAAAGTGTCGCGGATCTTCGCTGCAGAGAACTCGGCGAAGCTCTCGGCGCAGTCGCCACCCTGCAGCAGGAACGCCCGGCCCTGGGTCACCTCGGCGAACTGCCGGCGCAGCTCGCGGGCTTCGCCGGCGAATACCAGCGGCGGGTAGCTGGCCAGGGTCTGCTCCACCTTCAGCAGGTGCGCGGCGTCGGGGTAGATCGGTTGCTGCTGGATCGGCAGGGTGCGCCAGCTGTCGGGGGTCCATTGTCGGGTCATTGCAAGCTCTATCCATAAGTGTCGTTGAGGCCTGCCAGCCATGGTACGCCCGCGCGTGCTTGTTGCACCACCGGCATTGGCGGACAATGGCGGTTTTGCGCGGGCAGGTGGTAGGGATGGCGACGGAGCGGGAAGAGCGGCTGCTGGCACGGGTCGAGGACGCCTTTGGCGTTATCAGCGTGTACGAGGTGGATGACTATCGCTTCCTCGAGTTCGGCGACGCCATCGAGCAGAGCTGCACCTTCACCGCCGACCCCAGCTGGCTGGAGTACGACTACACCCGCGCCATGCTGGTCGGCGCGCTGTGCCACGGACAGCCGGAAAGCGCGTTGTTCCTCGGCCTTGGCGCCGGCACCCTGACCCAGGCCTGCCTGAAGTTCCTGCCGCTGGAGGATGTCGAGGCCATCGAACTGCGCCCGGACGTGCCGCGCCTGGCCATGGAGTTCATGGGCCTGGACGACGATCCGCGGCTGTACGTGCGGGTGGGCGACGCCCTTGAGCTGCTGCCCAGCGCCGAAAAGGCCGACCTGCTGTTCGTCGACCTGTATACCGACTATGGCCCCGGCGTCGGGCATCTGGCCTGGGGGTTCCTGGAAAACTGCCAGAAGCAGCTCAACCCCGATGGCTGGCTGGTGATCAACCAGTGGGCCGGGGACGATGGCAAGCCACTGGGCGCGGCCTTGTTGCGCGGGCTGTACCATCGCCATTACTGGGAACTGCCGGTCAAGGAGGGTAACGTGATCCTGCTGGTGCCGGCGGACCTGGAGCAGGTTTTGGACCTGCAAGCGCTGCGTGCCCGTGCCGAATCCCTGGCGCCACGCCTGGGATATTCACTGGATTACCTGATCAAGGCAATCCGCCCGGCGACATGAGTTCTGCGGAGGCGGCGCAAGCCTTTGGAGGAAACGATTCAGCCTGGATCCAATACTGCCCGTGTGGCGGACATCAGGATTGAAATATTTCTCACAGCTCATGGCAATTTCGGGTATAGTACGCGCCGGTCTTTTAGCGGACCTCAAATCAGGTGGTGCAAATCCTCCGAACCCAGCTTCGGCTGAGCGTCCGCTAGTCGGACCTTCCCAAGACGTTCCTTTTTCAATCGTTTTCGCAAATCCCCGCCGCCAAAACTGCCTGGGTGACCGCTTGGTCTTTCAAGGCATGTGCAGTTTTGGAGCATGGGTCTTTGCGGATGCACCTAGAGGCAGACCCATGACCCAGGAAACCGGCGGATTCGCCGCTCTCGATCTCAATCCGAATATCGTTGCTGCTGTTCTGGCCACCGGCTACGAAGAGCCTTCGGCTATTCAGCATCAATCGATCCCGATCATCCTCGCCGGTCACGACATGATCGGCCAGGCGCAGACTGGCACCGGCAAGACCGCTGCCTTCGCCCTGCCGATCCTCAACAAGATCGACGTGAGCAAGCGCGAACCGCAAGCCCTGATCCTGGCGCCAACCCGTGAGTTGGCGCTGCAAGTAGCCACCGCTTTCGAAACCTACGCCAAGCAGATGCCGGGCGTTAACGTGGTGGCTGTCTACGGTGGTGCCCCGATGGGCCCACAACTGCGTGCCATTCGTAACGGCGCGCAAATCGTCGTGGCCACCCCTGGCCGCCTGTGCGACCACCTGCGCCGCGACGAGAAAGTCCTGTCCACCGTTCAGTACCTGGTACTCGACGAAGCGGACGAAATGCTCAAGCTGGGCTTCATGGACGACCTCGAAGTGATCTTCGACGCCATCCCTGCAACCCGCCAGACCGTGCTGTTCTCCGCCACCCTGCCGGCCTCGATCCGTGCCATCGCCGAGCGCCACCTGCGCGAGCCGAAGCACGTCAAGATCCAGAGCAAGACCCAGACCGTGACCGCGATCGAGCAGGCCCACCTGATGGTCCACGCCGACCAGAAGATCCCGGCCGTGCTGCGCCTGCTGGAAGTGGAAGAGTTCGACGCGCTGATCGCCTTCGTGCGTACCAAGCAAGCCACCCTGGACCTGGCCGCCGCCCTGGAAGCCAAAGGCTACAAGGCTGCCGCGCTGAACGGCGACATCGCCCAGAACCAGCGTGAGCGCGTGATCGACTCGCTCAAGGATGGCCGCCTGGACATCGTCGTCGCCACCGACGTCGCTGCCCGTGGTCTGGACGTGCCACGCATCACCCACGTGTTCAACGTCGACATGCCGTACGACCCGGAGTCCTACGTGCACCGTATCGGCCGTACCGGCCGTGCCGGTCGCGATGGCCGCGCGCTGCTGCTGGTTACCCCGCGTGAGCGCCGCATGCTGCAGGTGATCGAGCGTGTCACCGGGCAGAAGGTTGCCGAAGCCCGCCTGCCTAACCCGCAGGCCGTGCTGGACGCACGCATCAAGAAGCTGACCAAGAGCCTGGCACCGCTGGTGGCCGAGTCCGAGGCCAGCCATGGCGAGCTGTTCGACCGCCTGACCGCCGACCTGGGTTGCAGTGCCCGTGCCCTGGCTTCGGCCCTGCTGCGCAAGGCCACCAATGGCCAGGCGCTGGACCTGGCTTCGGTCGAGCGTGAGCAGCCGTTGGTGCCGACCCACACCCCGCGTGAGCGCAGCACTGGCGAGCGTGCCGAACGTGGTGAGCGCAGCGACCGTGGTGACCGTGAGCGCCGTGCGCCGATGCCGCTGGCCGAAGGCCGTGTGCGTTGCCGTACCGCCCTGGGTGCCCGTGACGGCATCGCCGCCAAGAACCTGCTGGGCGCTATCCTCAACGAGGGTGGCCTGGCGCGTGACGCCATCGGCCGCATTCAGGTACGTGACAGCTTCAGCCTGATCGAGCTGCCCGAAGACGGCCTCGAGCGTCTGCTGACCAAGCTCAAGGACACCCGCGTGGCCGGCAAGCAGCTGAAGCTGCGCCGCTACCGCGAGGACTGATCCTGGCGCTGCAATGAAAAATCCCCGGCCTAGGTCGGGGATTTTTTTTGCCTGTGTCCAGCACATGTAACCATGTGCGTGGGAGCGTCAGTCGAACCGATAGATATCCATCCCAAGCGCCCCCAGCGTGAATCCCTGGTGAACGATGCCAAACCGCTCGCCAGCGCCCATGGCGAAGAACAGCGGCAGCAGATGCTCATCACTGGGATGGTTGCGTGCCGCAAACGGCGCGTGGCGCCGATAGTCCACAAGCGCCGCCTCGTCTCCCGCCTTCAGCCGCTCCACCACCCAGTCGCGAAACGCCAGCGCCCAGGGCTCGACCGCATCCGGCCCCGCATGCCAGTCAAGCTCGCCCAGGTTATGGGTGATGCTGCCCGAGCCGATCAGCAGGATGCCTTCCTCGCGCAGCTGCGCCAGCGCCTGCCCGACCTTCAGTTGCAGGGTGGGGCCGGCCTGGCTGGGCAGCGACACCTGGACTACCGGAATCTCCGCTTGCGGATACATCAGCGACAGCGGCACCCAGGCACCATGGTCGAAAGGCCGTTGTTCATCCAGGCGGGCGCCGAGCAAGCCGGCCAGCCGCTGCGCCAGTGCCGGTTCGCCGGGGGCCGGGTAGTGCACCGCGTACAGGGCCGGCGGAAAACCATGGAAGTCATGCCAGGTCTGCGGAAGTGGGTTGCTCATCACCAGCAGTTCGCGGCTTTCCCAGTGCGCCGACACCACCACGATCGCCTTCGGGCGGGGCAGGGCGCGGGCCAGTTCGGCCAGGGCAGGGCCGCTGGCGCCAGGTTGCAGGGCGAGCATGGGCGAACCGTGGGAAATGAACAGGCTGGGCAGCATGGTGGTGTCCTGGCAGGTAAGATGCTGCCATCTTCGATCAGCCTTCGATCGAGATCCAATATAAGTTTTCACAGTCTTTTATCGAAAAACCGGGAGGGATCATGGAGCCAGCGTTCTGGCACAAGCGGTGGGCGGACAACCAGATCGGCTTTCACCAGGCTCAGGTGAACCCGTACCTGCAGACGCACTGGCCGACGTTGGGGCTGGCCCCGGGCGCGCGGGTGCTGGTGCCGCTGTGTGGCAAGAGCCTGGACATGCTCTGGCTGGCCGCGCAAGGGTATCGGGTGCTGGGGGTGGAACTGTCGCGCAGGGCGGTGGCGGACTTCTTCACCGAACATGGCTTGGTGGCGCAGGTTACCCGGCATGGTGCCTTCGAGGTGTGGCGCAGCGACGAGGTGGAGTTGTGGTGCGGCGATGTGTTCGCCCTGCGTGACGAGGATCTGGCTGGTTGCGCGGGGGTGTACGACCGGGCGGCGTTGATTGCCTTGCCGGGGCTGATGCGTGAGCGCTACATGGCGTTGTTGGGCAAGCTGTTGCCAGCGGCCTGCCGTGGGCTGCTGGTGACCCTCGACTACGATCAGGCCTTGATCGATGGGCCACCGTTCTCGGTGCCGGACGCTGAAGTGCGGACAGGTTTTGCCGGGTGGCGGGTCGATGAGGTCGAGGCGCGGGAGATTCTCGACGAGAGTCCGAAGTTTCTCAAGGCTGGTGTCGAAAATTTGGTTGAACGAGTCTACAGCGTTTGGCGTTGAAGCCATC
>NZ_JBOBDQ010000054.1:0-41809 GCF_050586565.1 Pseudomonas sp. WC1 | reverse complement strand
GGTGGCGCTGCAGCGGGTGCTGACCCAACTGCCCGCCGGTTTCCCGGCGCCGATCGTGCTGATCCAGCACATGCCGGCTGCCTTCACCAAGGCCTTCGCCGAGCGTTTGGACAAACTGTGCAAGATCAGCGTCAAGGAGGCCGAGGACGGTGACGTGCTGCGCCCGGGCCTGGCCCTGCTGGCCCCGGGTGGCAAGCAGATGATGGTCGATGGCCGTGGCACGGTGAAGATCCTGCCGGGCGACGAGCGCCTGAACTACAAGCCTTGCGTGGATATCACCTTCGGTTCCGCCGCCAAGTCCTACGGCGACAAGGTGCTCTCGGTGGTACTCACCGGCATGGGCGCCGATGGCCGCGAGGGCGCGCGCCTGCTCAAGCAGGGTGGCAGCACCGTGTGGGCGCAGGATGAAGCCAGCTGCGTGATCTATGGCATGCCCATGGCCATCGTCAAGGCCAACCTTGCCGACGCCGTCTACAGCCTGGACGAGATCGGCAAGCACCTGGTCGAGGCGTGCGTCTGATGGATGTGTTGAGCCTGATCGGCCTGATCCTCGCGTTTGTCGCCATTGTCGGCGGCAACTTCATGGAGGGTGGCCACGTCGGTGCGCTGATCAACGGCCCGGCGGCGCTGATCGTGCTGGGCGGTACCCTGGCGGCGGCATTGCTGCAGTCGCCGCTGTCGTCGTTCAAGCGTGCCCTGCAGATCATTCGCTGGATCTTCTTCCCGCCACGGGTCGACCTGGCCGGAGGCATCGATCGGGTGGTGAACTGGAGCCTGACGGCGCGCAAGGAAGGCTTGCTGGGCCTGGAGGGCGTGGCCGACGCCGAGCCCGACCCTTATGCGCGCAAAGGCCTGCAGTTGCTGGTCGACGGTGCCGAGCCGGAAGCCATTCGCAGCATCCTCGAAGTCGACTTTCTGACCCAGGAGTCCCGTGACATCCAGGCCGCCAAGGTGTTCGAGAGCATGGGCGGCTACGCGCCAACCATCGGCATCATCGGTGCGGTAATGGGCCTGATCCATGTGATGGGCAACCTGGCCGATCCTTCGCAGCTGGGCAACGGCATTGCCGTGGCCTTCGTCGCCACCATCTATGGCGTGGCCAGTGCCAACCTGATCCTGCTGCCGGTTGCCAACAAGCTCAAGGCCATCACCCTGCGCCAGTCGCGTTACCGGGAGATGCTGCTCGAAGGCCTGCTGTCGATCGCCGAAGGCGAGAACCCACGCTCGATCGAGCTGAAGCTGCAAGGCTTCATGGAGTAAGCCATGGCCCGCCGTCGCAAAGTCGAAGAGCACGAGAACCACGAACGCTGGCTGGTCTCGTATGCCGACTTCATCACCCTGCTGTTCGCCTTCTTCGTGGTCATGTACTCGATTTCGTCGATCAACGAAGGCAAGTACAAGCAGATTTCCCAGGCGCTGATCGGGGTGTTCAACGACCCCGAACGCAGCATGAAGCCGATCCCGATCGGCGATGAGCGCCCGCTGAGCGTCAAGCCGGCCGAGCCGCTGATCAAGGACAGCGAGCAGACCGATGCGGGCCTGGCCCAGACCAGCGCCGACCCGCTCAAGACGATTACCGACGATGTGCGCGATGCCTTTGGCGACCTGATCAAGTCCGACCAGATGACCGTGCGCGGTAACGAGTTGTGGGTGGAGATCGAACTCAATTCCTCGTTGCTGTTCGCCAGTGCCGACGCCATGCCCAGCGATGTCGCCTTCGAGATCATCGAGAAGGTGGCCAGGATCCTCAAGCCGTTCGCCAACCCAGTGCATGTGGAAGGGTTCACCGACAACCTGCCGATCCGCACCGCGCAGTACCCAACCAACTGGGAGCTTTCGTCGGCGCGGGCGGCAAGCATCGTGCGCCTGCTGGCCATGGAGGGGATCAACCCGGCCCGTATGGCCTCGGTGGGGTACGGCGAGTACCAGCCGGTGACCGGCAACGACACTGCCGAAGGCCGTGCGCGCAACCGCCGCGTGGTCTTGGTGATTTCGCGCAACCTCGAGGTGCGTCGCAGCCTGACCGGCAGCGGCAGCGCCAATGCCACCCCGGATGCGGCGATGCGCCGGGCTGGCACACAAAGTGCACCAGCCTCGCCAGCACCGAGGACCGGGGGCTGATTTCGTCAAATCCCCGTCACTGAACTTCACACCGTTCCCGGCAGGGCAGGCGGCCATACCGGGAGGAAGCAACGCACGATGAGAGTCTGGGCAGTAGCCAATCAAAAAGGTGGCGTCGGCAAGACCACCACCACCATCGCCCTGGCCGGCCTGCTGGCCGAGGCGGGCAAGCGCGTGGTCGTGGTCGACCTTGACCCGCACGGCTCGATGACCAGCTATTTTGGGCACAACCCGGATGCGCTGGAGCACAGCTGCTACGACCTGTTCCTGCACAAAGGCACGGTGCCCGACGGGCTGCCGGGTCAGCTGCTGCTACCCACCAGTGACGAGCGTATCTCGCTGCTGCCGTCGAGCACCGCGTTGGCAGTGCTCGAGCGTCAGTCGCCGGGCCAGAGTGGCCTGGGCCTGGTGATCGCCAAGAGTCTGGCGCAGCTGTGGCAGGATTTCGACTTCGCCCTGATCGACAGCCCCCCCTTGCTGGGCGTGCTGATGGTCAACGCCCTGGCCGCCAGCCAGCAGTTGGTGATCCCGGTGCAGACCGAGTTTCTCGCGGTCAAGGGCCTGGAGCGCATGGTTGGCACGCTGGGCATGATCAACCGTTCGCGCAAGCAGGCGTTGCCGTACCAGATCGTGCCGACCCTGTTCGACCGCCGCACCCAAGCTTCGCTGGGTACCTTGAAAGTGCTGCGCGACACCTATGGCGATCAAGTCTGGCAGGGCTACATCCCGGTGGACACGCGCCTGCGCGATGCCAGCCGCAATGGTGTCACGCCCTCGCAGTTCGATGGCAAAAGCCGTGGCGTGGTGGCCTACCGGGCGCTGCTCAAGCACCTGCTGACTTATCGCTCCGCGCTGCAGGTGGCCTGATGAACCAGGCACCGCACATCACCAGCAAGCCGCAGATGGCCTTGCAGTCCTACCTTGATGGATTGCTGCAGGAAGCCACCGAGCCGTTCGAGTTGCCGCCCGCGCAGGATGCGCCTGTCGCGCAGCCCGTGGAGCAGGCTCCCGGCGATGAGTTCGAAGCGGCGGTCCGCGAGGAACAGGCGCGCGATGCCCAGCGCCAGGTCACGCCAGCGGTGCCTGCGCCCCGCCCATTCGCCGAGCCGCAGGCCAAGGTCCTGCCGACCGTGCTGCCGCCCGCCACGCCTGTCATGGAACCGGTGGTGGCGGTCGTAGAGCGCGAGGTGGTGGCCGAGGCCAGCATTCCGCTGTTGACCGAGCCCCCGGCCATCGAGCCGGCGGCGCCACTGGTGGAACTGCACGTGCCGGCGGCGCCTGCCGCGCCGACACCACCGGCCACGGTCGACGGGCGCCCGGAGTGGGCCGCCGAGCCATTCGAATGCCTGCTGTTCGATGTCGCCGGGCTGACCCTGGCGGTACCGCTGGTGTGCCTGGGGTCGATCTATACCCTGGCCGGCCAGGAGCTGACGCCTCTGTTCGGCCAGCCGGACTGGTTCCTCGGCATCCTTACCTGCCAGGCGGGCAACCTCAAGGTACTGGATACCGCCCGCTGGGTCATGCCCGACCGCTACCGGGACGATTTTCGCCAGGGCTTGCAATACGTCATTTCGGTCCAGGGCTACGAATGGGGGCTGGCGGTACACCAGGTCAGCCGCTCGCTGCGCCTGGATCCGAGCGAGATCAAGTGGCGCAGCCAGCGCGGCCAGCGCCCCTGGTTGGCCGGCACGGTAATCGAACACATGTGCGCGCTGCTCGATGTTGCCGAGCTGGCCGAGCTGATCGCCAGTGGCGCGGTCAAGCAGATGAACACCAAACACAACTGAATCAACGCCGCTACTGCCGCGGCAACACAGAGCACACCGCCAATGGCGGATTTTGAGGGCTAGGGGAATGAAAAAGTCGTCTGCACAAGGTTCCGAAGATCCGATCCTGCAGTGGGTAACCTTCCGTCTGGACAACGAGTCCTACGGCATCAATGTCATGCAAGTGCAGGAAGTCCTGCGCTACACCGAGATCGCCCCGGTACCGGGTGCCCCCAGCTATGTGCTGGGCATCATCAACCTGCGCGGCAACGTGGTGACGGTGATCGACACCCGCCAGCGCTTCGGCCTGATGTCGAGCGAAGTCACCGACAACACCCGTATCGTCATCATCGAGGCGGACAAGCAGGTGGTCGGCATCCTCGTCGACAGCGTCGCTGAAGTGGTGTACCTGCGCCAGTCGGAGATCGAGACCGCGCCGAACGTCGGCAACGAAGAATCGGCCAAGTTCATCCAGGGCGTGTGCAACAAGAATGGCGAGCTGCTGATCCTGGTCGAGCTGGACAAGATGATGACCGAGGAAGAGTGGTCCGAGCTGGAGAACATCTGAGTTGATCTTCGAGGTTGCTGTCATCTTCCTGGCGCTGCTGTGGGCACTGAGCCTGTGGTTCTTCCTCAACTACAGCAAGCGCCAGCGCGAGCTGGCCGCCCAGCAGGCGCAGGGCGATGCGCTACGTGACCAGCGCATCAAGGACCTCGCCAAACGCCTGGACGACTACCAGAACGGCACCGTGCGCATGGGCGAGGCGATCCATGAACTGCGTGCGGTGGTGGCGCCGCTGCCCGAGAAGCTCCAGCAACTCGAGCAGCGCGACCCCAACAGCGTCACTTTCGCCCAGGCCGCCAAGCTGGTGGGGATGGGCGCCAGCGTCGAGGAGCTGACCCAGACCTGCGGGTTGACCCAGGCCGAGGCGCAGTTGATGAGCAAGCTGCACCGCGGCGAGTGATGAACGGGGCGATGAAAGTCGCCCTGTTTTTTTGGGCTTTCAAATCACGACGACTGGCAATCATTGTTGCGCACCCTGCTCGCGATACAGGGCCATTCAATAACTGTTTGCGGTAGTCCCCCGCACTGTACGACTGATTATTTGCTCCAGGAATGATTGCCGCCGACCTGGGCGAAACGGTTCAGCGGCAGCAGCGTGCGTATGGCCTCCTTGCCACGTTGCAGGTCGATGAACTGGTAGGCGTTGATCCGCGGCATGGCGTACAGATTGATGATCTGGCGCAAGATGCGCAGCGCCGGCAAGTGGCGGTCGACCACATCGCTGAGCAAGGCTGGGCCGGTCATGCGGCTGAGGCGGTTGGCATAGCGATAGAAGTTGGCCGGGTCATCGGCCAGGCTGGGCTTGCTGTCGTAGAAGTCCGGGTTGGTCTGGAAGCGGGCATGCATTTCTTCGGAAATCGCCTCGAGGGTGGGGTTGCCAGGGTGACTGCCGATCAGGCTGGTGTTGTAAAGGCAGTTCATGCCCATCTTTTCGTTGGACATCGGAGGCGCCAGTAGCAAGCCATCGGGTGTAGTGCTCAATTCAACCTGGTCGATGGCTTCGTTGGGGCTCTCCGCCGGTTGCCCATTGATTAGCTGCGGACGGTCCCCTTGGCTCAGCAGGGTATCGTCCACATCCATGTACAAGCCCCCTTCGTGGTGCAGCATAGGGTAGCGCAACACGTCGGATGCCGAGGCGTAGTTGCTGGCGATACCGCCATTGCCATCCAGCGCTGCATCATATTGGGCGAAGTACTTGCTCTGGCGAAATACTCTGAAGAAGGCTTGCTCTTCCAGCGGCAGAACCTGCAGCCCTGGTGCTTGCGCAGCGAGCAGCCACTGGTTTTCGGCATAGACGTCGGGGTTGGCGCGCGAAAGGAACAGGCGCAGAGAATAGTCACTGTCCTTGAGCCGTGCGGCATTCTTGCCCAGGTTGGTCAGCAGTTCAGGGTTGATGACTTTGTCGCCCACCCAGAGGCAATTGATCCTCTTCGGGATGGGGTGGCTGTCCGCGGCTTGCATCGGTACTTCCACCGGCAATGGAAGATCGATCCCCAGCGCGCGCAGGCTACGGGTGCGCATGGTGTTGGTGACTGAACGGGTGGAGGGTGCCGGCACCAGGTCCTTGCTGCCTGCCTGGGCAATGTAACCGACTGGATCGATCTCGTTGAGCTCATCCTCTTGAATGAAGACATCGCGCTCGATGTCGTAGACCACACGATTGTTGTAGCCATGGATACTCACATCGAGGTTGTCGGGTTCGCCGTTGTAGAGCGGCGTTCGTACAACGGAGTCGGTGATGGCCTGATCGCCGTCCGGCAGCGGCAGGATCGAGTCGGGTGTGTGGAAATAGCGGGCACCCTCAGGCGCTGGAAAGCGGGGTGGGGTGCTCGGGCTCAATGGGTAACCGATCTGTTCGTTCAGGCGCGTTGGCGGGACGAAGCCCTCGCTTTTGAATGCGAACAGCGCCTTGGCTCCACGGGCGCCAGCGATTGCCAATGGCACGGCATTGAACAGGCCCCAGGTGATGTTCCCGACACCGGCTTCCTTCTCTTGCAGTGTCCGGCCGTTGATCGCCTGGTCGAGCCCCAGGCCCAACTGTACGACGCCGCCCAGGGCCAGCAGCGGGGCAAGGCCCGGCACCACGAGACACAACGGTGCCAGCAGGTTGAGTGTGGTGGTCAGATAGCCGATCCAGCGGGCTTTGCTGACTTGGCTGTCGCGGGTGATGAGAAAGTCGGCATCGTCGTAACTGCGTTGGCGCTGACGCTCGGCCAGTGCCTGGAAAAGGTCGCCTTCAAGCCTTGGGTTGTATTTGCCGGGCCGATAGTCGACATAGGTCCGTGGCGGCCAGGTGCCGTCATCATTGAAGTAGCCGTGTTCGGGGGGCAATGGGTGACGGGCCGGGTAGTCGGCCAGGCCGTCGAGGGCAGTTTCCAGGCCGCTGAAGTCGACGCCTTGCGGGCGGTCGGCCAGTCGGAAGTACTGTTTAAAGGCGTGGCGCTTTGCCGGATCCTGGCACTGGCGGCCAACCCAGTCCTTCATAAGCGTCTTGCTCTTGAACTCCAGCAATGGCGAGCTGTTACCGGGCATGTAGAGTACGGTCAGGTCGCTGGCAGGGTCGTTCAGACACAACAGGTCGGTAGCGGCGTAGCCGTAGATGTTCAGCGTACTCCTGTGCAGCTGCCTGCTGCAGGGTAGCAACCCGGCGGCTTGCCAGATGAGCTTCCTGGCCGCCTCGCTGAGGCTGCCTTCGCCGACCTGCTTGTTACAGGCCGCTATGAAATTGAGCTTGCAGGCAAGCCTGTGGTCTTGCAGATGTTCGTTCCAGTATCGGTCTAGCTGGGTCTTGAAGGGCGTATGGAAGTCCAGGTCTTCTATGAACCTTTGGAAAGCTTCTGCGGCTATCGGCAGGTGAGTCGAGGTGTCATAGCGTTGTGGCGTGGTACGGCGGAACAAACCGTTGAACACCTCGAAGGCGGCACCGTTGTGATTGAAGGCGGGGGCTGGCAGTGTTTCCACCAGGCGTAGTGGACGATCGGGCATGGTGCCGGCCCACGGGTTGCCAAACAGGCTGCCGAACAGGTTGTTGTTGGATTCACCTTGCCAGTTGCTCAGTACCGCCTGGGGCAAACTCATGCGTTGGGTAACCGCGGCAAGGTAGCGATTCGGTCCATCGGGGCGGTAGTGCAGGGTGACGACGTCGATCTGCTCAGCGGCCAGGTCATGGCCCTGTTGTGCCAGCCATTGCTGAATTGCCCGGCTGGCTTCGAGGTCCGGGCGCGGCACATGGCTCAGGTGGTCGACAACGTACTGAACGCCGGCGGCGTTGATGCGGCTTGTGGGCATTTTGTTCACCTTGCTCATTTATGGGAATGGCAAGGCTGAATGGCTTATGCACGCAGGGGGCGGTAGCTAATTATCAGTGCCGCCCGGTGGCAGTAGCGCGGCTACCGGAGTCACGTCCCGTGGTGCGCTGGGCTCATCGCTGAAGCCAGGGGGTACCTTGCCACGCAGCTGCCAGGCAAAGGCGATGATCTCGGCGATGGTCAGGTACAGCGCCTCGGGGATCTGTTCGCCCAGCTCCAGGCGCGTCAGCAGCCGTACCAGCTCGGCGTTCTCGTAGATCGGCACTTCATGCTCGCGGGCCAGGGCGAGGATGGCTTCGGCCAATTCGTCGTCGCCCTTGGCGCTCAGGGTCGGGGCCTGCTGGCCGTCGTAGCTCAGGGCGATGGCCTGGCGCGGTTGCTTGTGCTTCATGCGGTCTCATCCACCCAGCGTTGTTCGAGGCGTGTGCGTGGCCCCTGAGGCGGAATACCCGGGTGGCATTCCAGGTCGCCCACATCCAGACCGCGGGCCAGCAGGCGCTCACGCAGGGCGCCAAGCTGGCTGTCGATCAGGCGCGCGGTGCGTTCCTGTTGCGCCCAGAGCTGGCCCGACAGCCGGCCCTGGAGCAGTTGCGCCTGTACCTGCAATGGGCCCAGTGGCGCGAGGTCGAAGGCCAGCTCGACACGCCACAGGGCTTCCAGCGGTTCAGACTGTTCTCGTTCCCGCTCGGCTTGCTGTTCCGGGGTTTCCTCGCGCTGTAGCTTGACCTGCAGGGGCACGAATTCCTGGCCATGGCGTACCGGTACTTCGGTTTGCCAGGTGGTCTGCTGATTGCCGTTCTCGAGCGTGCCGCTCTGTTGCAGGCTGGACAGCGAGTGGCTTTGCAATCGGGAGATGGCGGCGGCGGCCAGGCGCAGCAATTGTTGCAGATCGCCTTCGCTTTCCAGCTTCTGCAGCAGGCGTGAGGGCAGGGGGAATGCACTGGGCAGTGGTCGCGGGCTGACCTGGCCAAGCATGCCCAGGGCGCTGCGGGCCAGGCCTGGCAGGGCCTGGGCAATGGTCGCGGTGGCCAGCGGCGGGTGTCCGGAGGTACCGGGCAGTGCCTGGGCCACCAGCTTGACCAGTTGAGCCTTGAGATCGGGCGCGATACTGCTCGCCTGCCCGCCGAGAAGCTTGGACTCGAAGAACGTTCCGCTGTTGTTGAGCGCCTGCGCCAGGCCTTTGGCGTCTCCCATCTGTCGGGCATCCGGCAGGTTGGTGAGCAGGCGCTCGGCGCTGGCGCGCAACTCGGGGGGCGCATCGGGACTGCTGGCGATTCGTTGCAGGCTGGCGAGCACGCCCGGCAGCGAAGCCTGGAGACCCTGCTGGGTCGACAGGTGCTGGGTAACGGCCAACTGGTCCTGTCGGCCACTCAGGGGCACGAAACGCAGCGCCTGCTCCCCCTGCACCAGCGCGCTCAGCAGGCTGCCCACGGGGAGCTGTCGAGGGCTGTCAATGGCCAGGGTGGCACCTGCCTGACTGCTGTTGAGCAGGCTCACCAGTGAACGGAAGGTCGCGGGCAGGCCAGGGCCCTGCGACAAGGCCTGGCTGGTCAGAACCTTGGCCTGGAGCAAGGTGCCGACCGGCATCTGCCGGGTGTCGAGCTGGGTCAGGGTGGCGATGTTGCTGGCAGTGGCCTGTTGCACCATTACCGCCAGGCGGTTGGCCTCGGGCTGGCTGACCAGGATCTGGCTGCCGGGCGGCATGGGCTGGCTGGCAGTGGTCAGTACTTGTGTCTGGTTGCCGTTGGCCTGGGCAAGCCGCAGCAGCATCTGGAATTCCTGGCCGACCTGGCGCAGGGTGATGACCTCGGCCTTGGCGGTTTCTCCAGGCGGCAGCAGGCCGGGTTGGGCCTGCAGCAGGCGCAGCATCTCGCCGGTCATCGCAACCCGTGTCGCTTGGGCGCTTACCGCGGTTTGTGTGCTGAGACTATTGATTTCAGTCATGATTGTATACAACCTGTCGAACCAGCCCTCTTGGCAGTGCGGTGACGCGTGCAATAATGCCGCTCGCTCGCCATTGCCAGTATAACGGCAAGGGTTGATGCGACTTGAGACACAGACTGCATAAGGCGATACCGTGACCCTTCACCTCCAAGCCGCGGGCCTGGCCTGCGAGCGCGACTGGCGGCTGCTGTTCGAGCACCTGCACTTCGAACTGCACCCTGGCGACATGCTGCAGGTAGCCGGCCCCAATGGCAGCGGCAAGACCAGCCTGTTGCGCCTGCTGGCCGGGCTCATGCAACCCACCGCCGGGCAGATCCTGCTGGGGGGCCAGCCGTTGGCCGAACAACGCCATGCCCTGGCCAGCATCCTGCTGTGGATCGGCCATGCCGCCGGGATCAAGGACCTGCTCAGCGCCGAAGAGAACCTTGCCTGGCTCTGCGCGTTGCACCGCCCGGCCAGCCGCGAGGCGATCTGGAAGGCGCTGGAGGCCGTCGGCCTGCGCGGTTTCGAGGACGTGCCCTGTCATACCTTGTCTGCCGGCCAGCAGCGCCGTGTGGCCCTGGCCCGGCTGTACCTGGACAGCCCGCCGCTGTGGATCCTCGACGAACCGTTCACTGCCCTCGACAAGCAGGGCGTGGCGCAACTGGAAGCGCACCTTGCAGCACACTGCGAGCAGGGTGGTACCGTGGTGCTGACCACCCACCACACGCTCGAACGCAAGCCATCCGGTTATCGCGAGCTGAACCTGGGGCAATGGGCGGTATGAGCGTATTCCTTCTGCTGTTGCGCCGTGAGGCGCGGCTATTGTTCCGCCGCCCGGCGGAGCTGGCCAACCCGCTGGTGTTCTTCGCCATCGTTGTCGCCCTGTTCCCGCTGGCGGTAGGGCCCGAGACACAATTGTTGCAAACCTTGTCGCCGGGGCTGGTCTGGGTCGCGGCCTTGCTGGCGGTATTGTTGTCGCTGGACGGGTTGTTTCGCAGTGATTTCGAGGACGGCTCGCTCGAGCAGTGGGTGCTTTCGCCGCATCCACTGGCCATGCTGGTGCTGGCCAAGGTGCTGGCGCACTGGATCTTTTCCGGGTTGGCGCTGGTATTGTTGGCACCATTGCTGGCGCTGATGCTGGGCCTGCCGCCCAGTTGCCTGCCGGTGCTGCTCGCCTCCTTGCTGCTGGGCACCCCGGTGCTGAGCCTTCTGGGCGCGGTGGGCGCGGCGCTGACGGTCGGTCTCAAGCGCGGTGGCCTGCTGCTGGCGTTGCTGATTCTGCCGTTGTATATCCCTGTATTGATCCTGGGCAGTGGTGCGTTGCAGGCGGCATTGCAGAATATGCCCGCCACCGGCCATCTGCTCTGGCTCGCCAGCCTGACGGCCCTGGCGGTGACACTGGCACCCTTTGCGATCGCGGCCGGTCTGAAAATCAGCGTCGGCGAATAACGAGTGCCGGGCATTGCAGCCCGGCCAATACCCTGGATGTACCCTGATGAAAATAAGCTGGACGTGGTTCCACAAGCTGGGTTCCCCCAAATGGTTCTATGCCATCAGCGGCCGCATGCTGCCATGGCTGACCGTTTGCGCCATCGTGCTAATGCTGGTCGGCATCACCTGGGGCCTGGCCTTCGCCCCGCAGGACTACCAGCAGGGCAACAGTTTCCGCATCATCTATATCCACGTGCCGACGGCCATGCTTGCCCAGTCGTGCTACGTGATGCTTGCGGTGGCGGGCGTGGTGGGGCTGGTGTGGAAGATGAAACTGGCCGACGTCGCGCTGCAGTGCGCGGCGCCCATCGGCGCCTGGATGACCGCAGTGGCGCTGGTCACCGGGGCGATCTGGGGCAAGCCCACCTGGGGCAGTTGGTGGGTCTGGGACGCGCGCCTGACGTCCATGCTTATCCTGCTGTTCCTGTACTTCGGCATCATCGCCCTGGGCCAGGCCATCAGCAACCGCGACAGCGCGGCCAAGGCCTGTGCGGTACTGGCGATCGTCGGTGTGATCAACATCCCGATCATCAAGTACTCGGTGGAGTGGTGGAATACCCTGCACCAGGGCGCCACCTTCACCCTCACCGAAAAGCCGGCAATGCCGGTGGAAATGTGGGCGCCGCTGCTGATCACCGCGTTGGGCTTCTATTGCTTCTTCGGCGCCGTGCTGTTGCTGCGCATGCGTCTGGAAGTGCTCAAGCGCGAAGCGCGGGCCAGTTGGGTCAAGGATGAAGTGCTGAGCCAGCTTGGACGGGAGGCGGCACGATGAGCTTTGCCTCCTTCAGTGATTTCCTTGCCATGGGCCACCATGGCCTGTACGTATGGTCGGCCTACGGGATCTGTCTGGCGGTGCTGGCGCTGAATGTCGCCGCGCCTCTGCTGGCCCGTCGCCGCTACCTGCAAGAAGAGGCGCGTCGTCTGCGCCGGGAGAACAAATCGTGAATCCGCAGCGCAAGAAACGCCTGTTCATCATCCTCGGCCTGCTGGCCGGTGTCGGCGTCGCCGTGGGCTTTGCCCTGAGTGCGCTGCAGCAGAACATCAACCTGTTCTACACCCCGACGCAGATCGCCAACGGCGAGGCGCCCCTGGACACCCGCATCCGCGCTGGTGGCATGGTCGAGAAAGGCTCGGTGCAGCGCTCGGCCGACTCGCTCGACGTGCGCTTCGTGGTCACCGACTACAGCAAGTCGGTACCGATCACCTACCGCGGCATCCTCCCTGACCTGTTCCGCGAAGGGCAGGGCATCGTCGCCCTCGGCAAGCTCAATGCCGACGGCGTGGTGGTAGCCGATGAGGTACTGGCCAAGCACGACGAGAAATACATGCCGCCGGAAGTCACCAAGGCCCTGAAGGAAAGCGGCCAGGCTGCCAGCGATGCGGGGGCCAAGCCATGAACGCGGCCCTGGTGATCCCCGAACTGGGCCAGCTGGCGATGATCCTGGCCATCTGCTTCGCCGCCGTGCAGGCCAGCGTGCCGCTGCTTGGCGCCTGGCGCGGCGACAGCCTGTGGATGGGCCTGGCACGGCCGGCGGCCTGGGGGCAGTTCGCCTTCCTGGCTTTCGCCTTCGCCTGCCTTACCCACGCCTTCATGACCGACAACTTCTCGGTCGCCTATGTGGCCAGCAACTCCAACAGCGCCTTGCCCTGGTACTACAAGTTCAGTGCCGTGTGGGGCGCGCACGAAGGCTCGCTGCTGCTATGGGCGCTGATCCTCGGCGGCTGGACCTTCGCCGTGTCGATCTTCTCGCGCCAGCTGCCCCAGATGATGCTGGCCCGGGTGCTGGCGGTCATGGGCATGATCAGCGTGGGCTTCCTGAGTTTCCTGATCATCACTTCCAATCCGTTCCAGCGCCTGCTGCCGCAGGTACCGGGCGACGGTCGCGACCTCAACCCGCTGCTGCAGGACTTCGGCCTGATCGTCCACCCACCGATGCTGTACATGGGTTATGTGGGCTTTTCGGTGGCCTTCGCCTTCGCCATCGCCGCCTTGCTCGGCGGGCGCCTGGACGCGGCCTGGGCGCGCTGGTCGCGGCCCTGGACTATCGTCGCCTGGGCTTTCCTGGGCGTCGGCATCACCCTCGGCTCGTGGTGGGCCTACTACGAACTGGGCTGGGGCGGCTGGTGGTTCTGGGACCCGGTCGAAAACGCCTCGTTCATGCCTTGGCTGGTGGGCACGGCGCTGATCCACTCGCTGGCGGTCACCGAGAAGCGCGGGGTGTTCAAGAGCTGGACCGTGCTGCTGGCCATCGCCGCGTTCTCCCTGAGTCTGCTGGGCACATTCCTGGTGCGCTCCGGTGTACTGACCTCGGTGCACGCGTTCGCCGCCGACCCTTCGCGCGGCATCTTCATCCTGTTCTTCCTGTTGTTCGTGGTCGGCGGCTCGCTGACCCTGTTCGCCCTGCGCGCCCCGGTAGTCAAGAGTCAGGTGGGTTTTGCGCTGTGGTCCCGTGAAACCTTGCTGCTGGCCAACAACCTGGTGCTGGTGGTGGCGGCGTCGATGATCCTGCTCGGCACGCTGTACCCGCTGGTGCTCGATGCCCTGACCGGGGCCAAGCTGTCGGTCGGCCCGCCGTACTTCGACGCCTTGTTCCTGCCGCTGATGGCGCTGCTGATGGTGGTGCTGGGTATTGGTGTGGTGGTGCGCTGGAAGGATACCCCCGGCAAGTGGCTGGCCGGCATGTTGACCCCGGTGCTGGTTGGCAGCGTGGTGCTGGCGCCGGTCGCCGGGCTGATCGTCGATGATTTCGACTGGCCGGCCCTCAGCGTGTTCGCCCTGGCCGCCTGGGTAGTCCTGAGCGGCGTGCGCGACATTCTCGACAAGACCCGTCACAAGGGACTGGTCAAAGGCCTTGGTGCGCTCAACCGCAGCTACTGGGGCATGCACCTGGCGCACCTGGGGCTGGTGGTCTGTGCCCTGGGCGTGGTGTTGTCGAGCAATAACAGCGCCGAGCGCGACCTGCGCATGGCGCCGGGCGAGACCGTCGAGCTGGGCGGTTACCACTTCCTGTTCGAGGGCGCCAAACACTTTGAAGGCCCGAACTTCATTTCTGACAAGGGCACTATCCGCGTCTCGCGCAATGGCCGCGAAGTGTCCGTGCTGCACCCGGAAAAACGCCTGTACACCGTGCAGCAGTCGATGATGACCGAGGCCGGCATCGACGCCGGTTTCACCCGCGACCTGTATGTCGCCTTGGGCGAACCGCTGGAAAACGGCGCCTGGGCAGTGCGGGTGCATATCAAACCCTATGTCCGCTGGATCTGGCTGGGCGGTCTTCTGACCGGCCTGGGCGGCTTGCTGGCGGCCCTCGACCGGCGCTACCGCGTCAAGGTCAAGACCCGGGTGCGTGAGGCCCTGGGCGTGTCTGGAGCAACTGCATGAAGCGTTGGATCATGGTCGTGCCACTGGCGGTGTTCCTGCTGGTGGCGGTCTTTCTCTACAAGGGGTTGTTCCTCAAGCCCGACGAACTGCCTTCGGCAATGATCGGCAAGCCATTCCCGGCATTCTCCCTGGCGTCGGTGCAGGATGACCGCACCCTGACCCAGGCCGACCTGCTCGGGCGTCCGGCGCTGGTCAACGTGTGGGGTACCTGGTGCCCGTCCTGCAAGGTCGAGCACCCCTACCTGAACCAGCTGGCCGAGCAGGGCGTGGTAATCCACGGGGTCAACTACAAGGACGACAACGCCGCCGCGCTGAAGTGGCTGGCCGAGTTCCACAACCCTTACCAGCTGAACATCGCCGACCAGCAAGGCACACTGGGCCTGGACCTGGGCGTGTATGGCGCGCCGGAAACCTTCCTGATCGACGCCAAGGGCATCATCCGCTACAAGCATGTCGGTGTGGTCGATGCCACGGTATGGCGCGAGCAGTTGGCGCCGCAGTACCAAGGCCTGGTCGACGAGGGCAGGCCATGAGGCGCTGGCTTGCGGCGGCCGTGCTCGGCCTGAGCCTGGCCGGGGTGGCCAAGGCCGCCATCGACACCTATCAGTTCCGCGACGAAGCCGAGCGCGAGCGCTACCAGCAACTGACCAAGGAACTGCGCTGCCCCAAGTGCCAAAACCAGGACATCGCCGACTCCAACGCACCGATCGCCGCCGACCTGCGCCGCGAGATCTTCCGCATGCTGGGCGAAGGCAAGAACAACCAGCAGATCGTCGATTTCATGGTCGATCGCTACGGCGACTTCGTGCGCTACAAGCCGGCGCTCAGCGGGCGCACCTGGTTGCTGTGGTTCGGCCCGGGTATCCTCCTGGCCAGTGGTTTCGTGGTGTTGGCGGTGATCGTCCGCCGTCGCCGCGGGCAGGCTGTGGCCGGCAACACCGAACTGTCCGCCGACGAACGCGAACGTCTGGCCAAACTGCTGGATAAAGAACGTACCCATGACTGAATTCTGGCTTAGCGCGGGCCTGCTGCTGCTCGCCGCCCTGGCTTTCCTGCTGTTGCCGATCCTGCGTGGCCACCGCCGCCAGCAGGCCGAACAAGACCGTACCGCACTCAATGTGGCGCTCTACGAGGAGCGGGTCGCCGAGCTGGCTGCCCAGCAGGCGGCCGGGGTGCTCGATGATCGACAGCTGGCCACGGGACGTGACGAAGCCGCCCGCGAGCTGCTGGCCGACACCGAACGCGACGAGGCCGTGCGCCAGGGCCGCCTGGGCAAGGCCATCCCGCTGCTGGCGGCGGTGCTGGTGCCGGCGATGGCCCTGGGGCTCTACCTGCACTTCGGCGCAGCCGACAAGGTCGAGCTGACCCAGGAGTTCGCCAGTGCGCCGCAGTCGATGACTGAAATGACCACGCGCCTGGAGCGCGCAGTGCAGGCCCAGCCGGACTCGGCCGAGGGCCTGTACTTCCTTGGTCGAGCGTACATGGCCGAGCAGCGGCCGGCTGATGCGGCCAAGGCCTTCGAGCGTGCCGTGGCCCTTGCCGGGCGCCAACCCGAACTGCTCGGGCAATGGGCCCAGGCGCTGTACTTTGCCGCCGACAAACAGTGGTCGGCGCAACTGCAGGCGCTCACCGATGAAGCGCTGCAAGCCGACCCGCGGGAAGTTACCAGCCTTGGCCTGCGTGGCATCGCTGCATTCGAGGGCGAACGCTTCCAGGAAGCCATCGACTACTGGCAGCGCCTGTTGGCGCAATTGCCGGAGGGCGATGCCTCTCGTGCTGCGCTGCAGGGTGGCATAGATCGTGCCGCCGACAGGCTCAAGGCCGGCGGCGGCAAGGTCGCCGAGGCTGCGCGCCTGAAAGTACGGGTCGAGCTGGGCGCGGCGCTCAAGGACAAGGTGCGCCCGGATGACACCGTGTTCATCTTCGCCCGCGCCAGCAATGGCCCGCCCATGCCGCTGGCGGCCAAGCGGGTGACGGTGGCGCAGTTGCCGATCGAAGTGGAGCTGTCGGATGCCGACGCGATGATGCCGCAGATGAAACTGTCGGACTTCACCGAAGTCCAACTGGTTGCCCGAGTCTCGCGCGCAGGCGTGCCGACCCGCGGCGAGTGGAAGGGCCAGAGTGCGCCACTGGCCACCACCACCCAGGCCACCCAGCACCTGACCATCGACAGCCCCGATCCATAAGAGAGCAACCGTCATGAACAGCACCGTCCGCCTGACCCTGATCACCCTGGCCCTGGGTCTTTCCGCGTGTACGGTGCACCAGCCGGGGGAGCGTGAACCGCTGCCGCCTATCGAGACCACGCCGCCACCGCACCAGGGGCCGGTGGTCAAGCCACTGCCAGGTGGCCAGCCGGGTACCCAGCCGAGCAAGCCGGCGGCGATTCCCAAGCCCATGCCACGCACTTCTGCCAGCTTCGCGCCGCCGCCCGGTGGCGCCAGCCATTGGGACCCGAAGCTGGGGGTCTATGTGCTGGAGAAACAACCCAACACCTTCTACCGTCAGCGCACCTATTATCGCTGGAACAATGGCTGGAGCTGGTCGCTCAGCCCTAGCGGGCCTTGGCAGGAAACCGACAGCAGTGGCGTGCCGGGTGGCCTGGGCAGGGCGTTCGCGCAATAATTGCCGGTGGCCTGATCGCGGGGCAAGCTCGCTCCCACGGGAGGCCATCGTTTCGGGCTGGCGTGGGAGCGGGCTTGCCCCGCGACAGGGCCGGCGGCGCCAACAGCTGGCATAATCCCCCTTCGCATACAACCGGAGGGTGGCATGAGCAAGACAGTCCTGGTGCTGGTGGAAACCGTCGATGACTACCTGCCGCTATTGGAACAGGCCGGCTACCGGCTGATTCGCGCATCGTCACCGCAGATGCGCGCCGACGCCATCGCCCGCCATGCCGGCGAGATCGACGCCGTGCTCACCCGCGGTCCGCTGGGCCTCACGGCCGACGAAATTGCCACGTTGACCCAACTCAAGATCATCTGCGTGATCGGTGCCGGCTACGAGCAGGTCGACCTCGAGGCCGCCGCAGCGCGCGGTATTACCGTTACCAATGGCGCTGGGGCAAACGCCGGTCCCGTCGCCGACCACGCCATGGCGCTGCTGCTGGCGCTGTTGCGCGATATCCCGCGTGCCGATGCCAGTACCCGGCGCGGCGAATGGAACCGGGTGATCAGCCCCTCGGTCAGCGGCAAGCGCCTGGGCATCATCGGCCTGGGCGCGGTCGGCCAGGCCATCGCCCGCCGTGCGAGCCAGGGCTTCGACATGAATGTCAGCTACCACAGCCGCGCACCCCGCCAGGACCAACCGTATACCTGGTACGACAGCCCGTTGCACCTGGCCGATGCCGTGGACATCCTGGTGGTCGCCACGCCCGGCGGCGCTGCTACTCGGCATCTGGTCGATGCCCCGGTGCTGGCGGCCCTGGGCGCCGAGGGCTACCTGGTCAATATCGCCCGGGCCAGCGTCGTGGATACCACGGCGTTGGTCACGGCCCTTGAACAGGGCGTGATCGCGGGGGCCGCGCTGGATGTGTTCGACGACGAGCCGGCAGTGCCCGCTGCGCTGAAGGCGCTGGGCAACACGGTGCTGACCCCGCATGTGGCCGGGCAGTCGCCGGAAGCTGCGCGCGACACCGTGACCCTGGTGCTGCGCAACCTGCAGGCGTTCTTTGCCGGCGAGCCGGTGCTGACCCCGGTTCGCGGTTGAATCCTTTTCGAGTCCGCCCGGCACTGCGCCGGGCTTGAGGAGCCTTTGCATGCAACTAGAGATCTTCCAGGTCGATGCCTTTTCGTCCACGCCTTTCGGCGGCAACCCTGCGGCGGTGATTCCCCTGCAGCAGTGGTTGGCCGACGACGTTCTGCAGCGCATCGCCGAAGAGAACAACCTGTCCGAAACGGCTTACTTCGTGCGAAATGGCGAAGCGTTCGACCTGCGCTGGTTCACCCCGGCGGTGGAAGTCGATCTGTGCGGTCATGCGACATTGGCCGCGGCCTGGGTGCTGTTCGAGCAACTGGGGGAGCAGGCCGAGGTGCTGCGCTTCAATACCCGCAGCGGGGAGTTGCGGGTGAGCCGCAATGCCGATGGTCTGCTGGCGATGGATTTCCCGGCCAAGCAGCCGGTTGCCGTCGAGATTGCGCCGGGGTTGCTCGAGGCGTTGGGGTTGAGCGAGGCCCGGGCGTTGTATCGGACGGACGATTATGTGTTGGTGATTGACGATGCTTCGCTGATCGAAGGGCTCAAGCCGGATTTCGTGGCGTTGTCGTCATTCGATGTGCGGGGGATTGCAGTGACGGCGGCGGGGCGTGGGTTCGATTTCGTCACGCGGTGGTTCGGGCCGAGGGTGGGCGTCAATGAAGATCCGGTAACCGGGTCGGCCCACACTTCCCTGGCGCCTTATTGGGCTGAGCGGCTGGGCAAAAACAGCTTGCGCTGTGAGCAGGGTGGGGTGCGCAAGGGGCAGTTGCAGTGTGATGTGCCGGGCAATGGGCGAGTGATCATCAGTGGGCGGGGGGCGCTGTATCTGCGGGGTGTGATTTTTATTTGAGTGCCGCTGGCGGGCGGCCAATCGGCCTCCCGCTTTTTCCGTGAATTGGCCGTTTGCCCATGGTGACGCCGGGCTTAACCTGCAGGCAGATCCCTACAGGAGAAGCCCCATGCGATCTGTCCATTTCCCCGCGGCCCTGCTGACGCTCGGCCTGCTCGCCCCACTATCGCTGGCCTGGGCCCATGGCGAAAAGCCTGATCAGGTCAGAATCCTCCAGGAGCAGCTCCCCACCAATGCCCCCGGCAACAAAGCCGTGATGCTCACGGTGAGCTATGCCCCTGGCGAGGCATCGCCCGGCCACTGGCATCCGGGTGCGGTCATGGCCTATGTGCTGGAAGGGGCGGTGACATCCAAGCTCAATGACGAACCGGAGAAGACCTACAAGGCCGGCGAATTCTGGTACGAGGCCCCGGGGACGGTGCACAGCGTCTCACGCAATGCCAGTAAAAGCGCGCCAGCCAAGCTGCTTGTGTGGAGCCTGGTGGAGGAGGGCAAGCCGGTGACCGAGCCGTTGCCAAAGCGCTGAATCGCAGGCAATAAAAAACCTCCAGTGCTTGCGCATCTGGAGGTTTTCAGTGTTTGGCTCCGCGACCTGGACTCGAACCAGGGACCCAATGATTAACAGTCATTTGCTCTACCGACTGAGCTATCGCGGAATCTGCGCGTATCTTACTGCGTGTCTTGGGGAAGTCAAGCTTCCCCTAGACAATCAAGCAGTTACAGCACTTCCACGATGGCCTTGGTGACCACGTGGATGTTGCTCTGGTTCAGCGCGGCGACCGCGATGCGGCCAGTGTCCAGCGCGTAGATGCCGAACTCGTTCTTCAGGCGTGCCACTTGTTCAACGGTCAGGCCCGAGTAGGAGAACATGCCGCACTGGCGGCCGACAAAGCTGAAGTCACGCTTGGCGCCGTACTCGGCCAGCAGCTCGACCATCTGCTTGCGCATGCCGTGGATACGCTCGCGCATCTCGGCCAGCTCGGTTTCCCACATCTGGCGCAACTCGGGGCTGTTGAGCACCGCGGCGACGATGCTGGCGCCGTGGGTGGGCGGGTTGGAGTAGGTGGTGCGGATAACCCGCTTGACCTGCGACAGCACGCGGGTGCTCTCGTCCTTCGAGGCGGTGACGATCGACAGTGCACCAACACGCTCGCCGTACAGCGAGAACGACTTGGAGAACGAGCTGGAGACGAAGAACTCCAGGCCCGATTCGGCGAACAGGCGCACGGCGAAGGCATCTTCGTCGATGCCGGCACCGAAGCCTTGGTAGGCCATGTCGAGGAACGGGATGTGGCCTTTGGCCTTGACCACTTCCAGCACGTTCTTCCAGTCGTCCAGCGACAGGTCGACGCCGGTCGGGTTGTGGCAGCAGGCGTGCAGCACGATGACCGAGCCCGATGGCAGGCTGTTCAGGTCTTCGAGCATGCCGGCGCGGTTGACGTCCTGGCTGGCGGCATCGTAGTAGCGGTAGGTCTGTACCGGGAAACCGGCGCTCTCGAACAGGGCGCGGTGGTTTTCCCAGCTCGGGTCGCTGATGGCGACCACGGCACCCGGCTGCAGGCGCTTGAGGAAATCGGCGCCGATCTTCAGCGCGCCGGTACCGCCGACAGCCTGCACGGTGACCACGCGGCCTGCGGCCAGCAACGGCGATTCGGCGCCGAAGATCAGCTTCTGCACGGCCTGGTCGTACTGGGCGATGCCGTCGATCGGCAGATAGCCGCGGGAGGCGTGCTGGGCGGCACGGGCGGTCTCGGCTGCGATCACCGCGCGCAGCAGCGGGATGCGGCCTTCCTCATTGCAGTAGACGCCCACGCCCAGGTTCACCTTGTCGGTGCGTGGATCGGCGTTGAATGCTTCGTTGAGGCCCAGGATAGGGTCGCGGGGTGCCAGCTCGACAGCGGAAAACAGGCTCATTGTTACCTTGGCTCTGATAGGAGAGTGATAGGGTCGCCACGCTCCAGCCGAAGGCACTGAAGCGGTGCACAAACGGGGAGTCAGTATAGTGATACCCACCGGTCACTGCGACAGTCTGGCGCAGCTTTTCCGGCTGTTTGCGCAAATATTTTTCGACCATTGGTCGAATTGCCCGGTCCATTGCCTTGAAGGGGCGAGGGTCGCACTTGAATCTGGCGCCCCGGGGGCGCATTTGGGTATAGACTACTGGCTAAATTTACAGTTGCCGCGACATCCACGAGGTCCGTCATGTCCGAGTTCCAGCTCGTCACCCGCTTCCAGCCGGCCGGCGATCAGCCCGAGGCCATCCGCCAGATGGTCGAGGGCATCGACGCCGGCCTTTCGCACCAGACCCTGCTCGGGGTGACCGGCTCGGGCAAGACCTTCAGTATCGCCAACGTCATCCAGCAGGTGCAGCGCCCAACCATGGTGCTGGCGCCGAACAAGACCCTGGCCGCCCAGCTCTACGGCGAGTTCAAGGCATTCTTCCCGAACAACGCCGTCGAATACTTCGTCTCCTATTACGACTACTACCAGCCGGAAGCCTATGTGCCGTCGTCGGACACCTTCATCGAGAAGGACGCCTCGATCAACGACCATATCGAACAGATGCGCCTGTCGGCGACCAAGGCGCTGCTGGAGCGGCGCGACGCGATCATCGTCACCACCGTATCGTGCATCTACGGCCTGGGCAGCCCCGAGACGTACCTGAAGATGGTCCTGCACGTCGACCGTGGCGACAAGCTCGACCAGCGCGCTCTGCTGCGGCGCCTGGCCGATCTGCAATACACCCGCAACGAGATGGATTTCGCCCGCGCCACCTTCCGCGTGCGCGGCGACGTGATCGACATCTTCCCGGCCGAATCGGACCTGGAGGCCATCCGTATCGAGTTGTTCGATGACGAAGTGGAGAACATCGCCGCCTTCGACCCGCTCACCGGCGAGGTCATCCGCAAGCTGCCGCGGTTCACCTTCTACCCCAAGAGCCACTACGTGACCCCACGGGAAACCCTGGTCGAGGCGGTGGACGGCATCAAGGAAGAACTCAAGCAGCGCCTTGAGTACTTGAACTCGAGCAACAAGCTGGTCGAGGCGCAGCGCCTGGAGCAGCGCACCCGCTTCGATCTGGAGATGATCCTCGAGCTGGGCTACTGCAACGGCATCGAGAACTACTCGCGCTACCTCTCCGGCCGCCCGGCCGGCGCGCCGCCGCCCACGCTCTACGACTACCTGCCGGATGACGCGCTGCTGGTGATCGACGAATCCCACGTCAGCGTTCCGCAGGTCGGCGCCATGTACAAGGGCGACCGTTCGCGCAAGGAAACCCTGGTGGAGTACGGCTTCCGCCTGCCGTCGGCACTGGACAACCGGCCCATGCGTTTCGATGAGTGGGAGGCGGTCAGCCCGCAGACCATCTTCGTCTCCGCTACTCCCGGCCCCTACGAGGCCGAGCACGCCGGGCGGGTGGTGGAGCAGGTGGTGCGGCCGACCGGCCTGGTCGACCCGCAGGTCGAGGTGCGCCCGGCGCTGACCCAGGTCGACGACCTGTTGTCGGAGATCGGCAAGCGCGTCGCCCTGGGCGAGCGGGTGCTGGCCACCACGCTGACCAAGCGCATGGCCGAGGACCTCACCGACTACCTGGCCGACCACGATGTGCGGGTGCGCTACCTGCACTCGGACATCGACACCGTCGAACGGGTCGAGATCATCCGCGACCTGCGCCTGGGGACTTTCGACGTGCTGGTGGGGATCAACCTGCTGCGCGAGGGCCTGGACATGCCCGAGGTGTCGCTGGTGGCGATCCTCGACGCCGACAAGGAAGGTTTCCTGCGCTCGGAGCGCTCGCTGATCCAGACCATCGGCCGCGCTGCGCGTAACCTCAACGGCAGGGCGATTCTCTACGCCGACAACATCACCGGCTCCATGCAGCGCGCCATCGACGAGACCGAGCGACGCCGCGAGAAGCAGGTCGCCTTCAACCAGGCCAACGGCATCGTGCCCAAGGGCGTGGTCAAGGACATCACCGACATCCTTGAAGGCGCCACCGTGCCCGGAGCCCGCAGCAAGAAGCGCAAGGGCATGGCCAAGGCGGCGGAAGAGGCCGGGCGCTACGAGGTCGAGCTGCAGACCCCGGCACAGATCACCAAGCGCATCAAGCAACTGGAAGAGAAGATGTTCCAGTTTGCCCGCGACCTGGAGTTCGAGGCGGCGGCGCAATTGCGCGACGAGATCGGACAGTTGCGCGAACGCTTGCTGGCCAGTTGATGGATCAGGGTGTTATCTCTGTGGGAGACAGGGGCCGCTTCGCAGCCCATTCGCCGGCAAGCCGGCTCCCACAGGGTTTGCGCAAGTTTGGGTAAATACCTTGAAATCGACGCGGTCGGTGTGGGAGCCGGCTTGCCGGCGATGGGGCGGGTAGCGCCCCCTCAATGTGCTTCCCCGGCCTTCAACCCCTGTGGCAGCTTGCGCGTCAACAGCACTGCCAGCATGCTCACCACCAGGCCAACGCCGACAAAGTGGAAGGCATCGTTGTAGGCCATGATCAAGGCCTGCTGGTGGGTGATCTCGGACAGTTTGCCCAGTGCCGCATTGTCGCTGCCCAGGCGTTCGGCCAGTTGCGCCAGGCGTTCGGCGACCTGCGGATTGTTCGGCACCACCGCCTCGCGCAAATAGTCGAAGTACACCTTGGTCCGCGCATCCAGTAGCGTCGCCAGCAGGGCGATGCCGATGGCGCCTCCCAGGTTGCGCAGGATATTGAACAGGCTCGAAGCCGACCCTGCGTCCTGCGGCTGGATGTAGGCGGTGGCGATCAGCGAGATGGTCACCATGATCATCGGCTGGCCGAGGGCGCGGATCACCTGGATCTGGTTGAACTGCGGGCCGGCAAAATCCGGGTTGAGCACGCCGGAGCCGAAACTGGCCGCGCCGAACAGGCAGAAGCCCAGGGCGCACAGCACCTTCGGCGGGATCACCTTCATCAGTTGCGGTACCAGCGGGATCAGGAACAGCTGCGGTACGCCCATCCACATGATCACCTTGCCGATCTGCAGGGCGTTATAGCCCTGGACCTGCGCCAGGTAGAGCGGCAGCAGGTAGATCGAGCCATATAGGCCGACACCCATGCCCAGGCTGGCGATGCTCGACAGGCCGAAGTTGCGGTTGCCGAGGATGCGCAGGTTGATCAACGGGTGCGGCCGGGAGAACTGCAGGATCACGAACAGGATCAGGGCGAGCAGGGCGACGGTGCCCAGGCTGACGATCAGGCCCGACTCCAGCCAGTCCTTGCGATGGCCTTCCTCGAGAAACACCTGCAGGCAACCCAGGCCCAGGCCGAGGGTGACGATGCCGGCGTAGTCGGTGCTCTTGAGCAGTTCCCAGTGGGCTTCCTTCTTCTCCAGCCCGTAGAGCAGCCCGGCGATCATCAGCAGCCCCGGCGGGATGTTGATGTAGAAGATGTATTCCCAGCCCCAGTTCTCGGTCAGCCAGCCGCCCAGGGCTGGGCCGATGGACGGGGCGAAGGTGGCGGTCATGGCGAACATGGCCATGCCCTTGGCGCGGTGGTGCTCGGGCAGTTTGATGAGCGTCAGGGTGAAGGCCAGCGGGATCAGCGCGCCGCCGGTGAAGCCCTGCAGGGCGCGGAACACGATCATGCTCTCTAGGTTCCAGGCCATCGAGCACAGCAGTGACGACAGCAGAAAGCCCAGCGACACCCACACCGCCAGGCGTCGGGCCGAGAGCAGCTGCACCAACCAGGCGGTCAGCGGGATCATGATGATCTCGGCCACCAAGTAGGAGGTGGAGATCCACGAGCCTTCCTCCAGGGTCGCCGACAGCGCGCCCTGGATGTCCTTGAGCGAGGAGTTGGTGATCTGGATGTCCAGCACCGCCATGAAGGCGCCGAGCATCACGCTCATCACCGCGATCCAGTCGCGCCGGGTCGGCTCGGCGGTGGGGCGCAGCAGCGCGTCACCGGCCATGCTGGTCGTCGTCTTCGCCACGCAGGTCGACGGTGACGGTAACCGACATGCCTGGACGGATGCGACCGTGCAGGGGGTTGTCCGCGGCGAAGGTCAGCTTGACCGGAAGGCGCTGTACGACCTTGGTGAAGTTGCCGGTGGCGTTGTCCGGCGGCAGCAGGCTGAACTGCGCGCCGGAGGCGGCGAACAGGCTGTCGACACGGCCTTCGACCGGTGTATCGGGGTAGCTGTCGAACACCAGCTCGGCGCGTTGCCCGGGGTGCATCCTGCCGATCTGGGTTTCCTTGAAGTTGGCCTGTACCCAGATGTCTTCGTCGGGGACGATAGACAGCAGGTAGGCGCCGGCCTGCACCACCTGGCCGTTGCGTGCGTTGCGCTGGCCGATGGTGCCGCTGATCGGCGCGTGGATCGCGCAGCGGGTCAGGTTCAGCTCGGCCTGGGCCAGGTCGGCGTGGGCATTGGCGATCTGTGCGTCGAGGCGCTTGAGTTCGGCGGCCAGGGCGTCGACCTGTTGGCGCTGGCCCTTGAGGTCGGCCTGGGCCTTGTCCACCTGGGAGCGGGCGACATGGCTTTCGGCCGACAGGGTTGTCACTCGCTCTTCGGAGACGAACCCAGGTTTGCGCAGGGCCTGGGCGCGGTTGAGGTCCAGTTGCGAGCGGTCGAGGGTGGCCTGGTTGGCGGCAACCTGGGCCTGGCCCGCCGCGATCAGGCTGCCTTGCTGGGTCAGGCGGCTGCGCGCCTGGGCGAGTTCGGCCTCACGGCTGGCCAGGGCGGCGCGGGCACGCTCGACGGCCAGCTCGAAGTCGGCGGCCTCCAGGCGCACCAGCACGTCGCCTTTGCTCACGTGCTGGTTGTCCTCGACGGGCACCTCGTCGATACGCGCCCCCAGCTGGCTGGAGATACGCGTGATCTCGCCCTGCACATAGGCGTTGTCGGTGCTCTCGTAGAAGCGTCCCTTGAAGTACCAGTGGGCCAGGAAGGCGAGGCCGACCAGCAGCACCAGGGTGATGAAGACCAGCAAGCGACGTTTGAGTGGGCTAGGCATGGGGGCATTCATTGCAAAAGTGTAAGCAAATTTAACAGCGGCCGATGGCAAGGTCACAAGTGACGATAGCGCCATTGCTGGAGCCCGATGCCCGCTCCCTGCTAACATCGCGCCTTTGTTTCTCTTCGTTCGAGACTCTCAATGACCACCGTTCGCACGCGTATTGCGCCATCGCCCACCGGCGACCCCCATGTCGGCACCGCCTACATCGCCCTGTTCAACTACTGCTTCGCCAAGCAGCATGGCGGTGAGTTCATCCTGCGTATCGAAGACACCGACCAGTTGCGCTCAACCCGTGAGTCGGAGCAGCAGATCTTCGACGCACTGCGCTGGCTCGGCATCGAATGGAACGAAGGCCCGGACGTCGGCGGCCCGCATGGCCCGTACCGGCAGAGCGAGCGCGGCGAGATCTACGCCAGATATGCCAAGGAGCTGGTCGATGCAGGCCATGCCTTCTACTGCTTCTGCACCGCCGAAGAGCTGGAGCAGATGCGTGCCGAGCAGATGGCTCGCGGCGAAACCCCGCGCTATGACGGCCGCGCGCTGCTGCTGAGCGACGAGGAAGTGCAGCGCCGTCTGGCCGCTGGCGAGCCCCACGTGATTCGCATGAAGGTGCCGAGCGAAGGCATCTGCGTGGTCCCGGACATGCTGCGTGGCGATGTCGAGATTCCATGGGATCGCATGGACATGCAGGTGCTGATGAAGAACGACGGCCTGCCGACGTACTTCCTGGCCAACGTGGTCGACGACCACCTGATGGGCATCACCCATGTGCTGCGTGGTGAAGAGTGGCTGCCATCGGCGCCCAAGCTGATCAAGCTGTACGAGTACTTCGGCTGGGAGCAGCCCAAGCTGTGCTACATGCCGCTGCTGCGCAACCCGGACAAGAGCAAACTGTCCAAGCGCAAGAACCCGACCTCGGTGACCTTCTACGAGCGCATGGGCTTCATGCCCGAAGCCATGCTCAACTACTTGGGGCGCATGGGCTGGTCGATGCCGGACGAGCGCGAGAAGTTCTCGCTGGCCGAGATGGTCGAGCACTTCGACCTGTCGCGCATCTCCCTGGGCGGGCCGATTTTCGATATCGAGAAACTGTCGTGGCTCAACGGCCAATGGCTGCGTGAACTGCCGGTGGAAGAGTTCGCCGCGCGCGTGCAGAAGTGGGCGTTCAACAGCGACTACATGATGAAGATCGCCCCGCATGTTCAGGGCCGGGTCGAAACCTTCAGCCAGGTTGCCCCGCTGGGTGGCTTCTTCTTTGAAGGCGCACTGAAGCTCGATGCCAAGCTGTTCGAGAGCAAGAAACTGTCGGCCGACCAGGTACGCCAGGTGATGCAGCTGATCCTGTGGAAGCTGGAAAGCCTGCGCCAGTGGGAAAAGGACCGCATCACCGCCTGCATCCAGGCCGTGGTCGAGTCGCTGGAGCTCAAGTTGCGCGACGCCATGCCGCTGATGTTCGCCGCCATCACCGGCCAGGCCAGCTCGGTGTCGGTGCTCGACGCCATGGAAATCCTCGGCCCCGACCTGACCCGCTACCGTCTGCGCCAGGCCATCGACCTGCTCGGCGGCGTGTCGAAGAAGGAAAACAAGGAGTGGGAAAAGCTGCTGGCGAACATCGCCTGATTGCTTTCCAGCCACGTGGGAGCGGCGATGCGGCGACCCGATTTGCCCCGCGATTGCGATGTCGGATTCATGACCGCCATCGCGGGTCAAGCCCGCTCCCACGGGCCGCACTCCTCGCAGAGGGGCAGGGCAGGGCGGTAAGTGATTGTTATCTGTGAAAAAATTTTTGAATATTTTCGAAAATTCGTTTGACAGCCTTGCAATCCGATCTTAATATGCGCCCGTCCACAGCGATGAACGAAAACGAAACGCCAGGCACCCAGCCAGCGATTCGGTTCAAAGCGACATTGTGGGGCTATAGCTCAGCTGGGAGAGCGCCTGCATGGCATGCAGGAGGTCAGCGGTTCGATCCCGCTTAGCTCCACCAAATTCCGCTTGATGGCCAAGGTCGTCAGGCAAGACCGGTTCCAACGAACGGGTCTTGAAGGTAAGAAGGTTCGTCCCCTTCGTCTAGTGGCCTAGGACACCGCCCTTTCACGGCGGTAACAGGGGTTCGAGTCCCCTAGGGGACGCCAGTTTTGCACAAGCGATGTTGCATGATGTCGCTGGGCCGAGAGGCTAGAAATCCGGGGCTATAGCTCAGCTGGGAGAGCGCCTGCATGGCATGCAGGAGGTCAGCGGTTCGATCCCGCTTAGCTCCACCAATTTTGCCGCGATTCGCGAGAGCGGATCGGCACGAAGGTTACGTCCCCTTCGTCTAGTGGCCTAGGACACCGCCCTTTCACGGCGGTAACAGGGGTTCGAGTCCCCTAGGGGACGCCACTTTTACCCGCGTTTTGCGGGAGTTGAAAGGCTCATCATCCAGATCGATGAGTCTTTGTTTTACTCGGGGCTATAGCTCAGCTGGGAGAGCGCCTGCATGGCATGCAGGAGGTCAGCGGTTCGATCCCGCTTAGCTCCACCAATTCGCCACGATTCGCAACAGCGGGTCGGCACGAAGGTTAAAGTCCCCTTCGTCTAGTGGCCTAGGACACCGCCCTTTCACGGCGGTAACAGGGGTTCGAGTCCCCTAGGGGACGCCAATTTTTTACCTGCGTTTTGCAGGACTTATAAGGCTCATTCGCTTATTGAATGGGCCTTTTGTTTTTTCCGCTCTCCGAAAAAGTCCAGCTGTGCCGATCAATGGCCACAGATTCCGCTTGCCAGAAAATATTATGAGCATAATATGTTGATCATAATATTTAGAGGTGAGCCATGAGCGACAAGAAGAGCAAGACCCGCCAACGCATCCTCGATGCGGCGCGCAGCGCACTGGTCCAGCAGGGACCGGCCGATCCGAGCGTTAGCCAGGTCATGGGCGCCGCGGGGCTGACGGTCGGCGGCTTCTATGCCCACTTCGACAGCAAGGACGAGCTCATGCTCGAAGCCTTCAGCCAGCTGCTAGCCGAACGCCGTGCCTTGCTCGCTCAGCTTGATCCAGCCCTTGACGGTACTGAGCGGCGTGCCTTGGTCGCGGCCTTCTACCTGTCGCGCAAGCACCGCGATGCCGAGGTGCAGGCCTGCCCGATTCCCAATGCGCTGAGCGAAATGCAGCGCCTGCCGGACGCCTTCCGTGACGTGCTGGCCGAACACATCGAGCTGATGACCGCGCAAATGGTCGACCGCCCCGAGGACATCGACAAGGCTCTCGCCGATTTCGCCCTGATGGTTGGCGGCCTCGCCGTGGCCCGCGCCCTGGGCGATGGCGAGCTGTCCGACCGGATACTGCGTGCCGCCAAGTCGGCGGTGATCTGAGCAACCTGACCCTGGAGCAAGGCGATGACTACCCTGAGCTGGATTCGTGGCGTCAATGGCACCCTCGGCCACCTGGCCCCTGAACATGTTGCCGGCAAGATGCGCCGCGCCTTCATGACCCCGCGCAACCTGCCGCCCAAGCCATGGGAACTGCCGCTGCTGGCCAGGGCCGAGCGCATCACCTTGCGCTTCGGGTTGTCGGCATTGCGCTGGGGGCAGGGGCCGACGGTATTGCTGATGCATGGCTGGGAAGGTCGCCCCACCCAGTTCGCGGCACTGATCGAGCGGCTGGTGGACAGCGGCCATACCGTGGTGTCGCTGGAAGGGCCGGCACACGGGCGCTCGCCGGGCGAGCAAGCGCATGTGGTGGCGTTTGCCCGCGCGTTGCTCGAGGCCGCCGCCGAACTGCCGCCACTGCGCGCGGTGATCGGACACTCGATGGGGGGCGCAAGCCTGTTGCTGGCGCTGCAGTGGGGGCTGCGCACCGATGCGGCGGTGAGTATTGCCGCCCCGGCCCGCTTGCTCGGCGTGCTGCGGGGCTTTGCCCGGCGGCTTGGGTTGCCGGCCCGTGCCCGAGCGGCGTTTATCCGCCAGGTGGAGCGCGATGTCGGCGTCCAGGTGGCGCGCCTAGATGTCAGTGCCTATCAACTGGATGTGCCGGGCCTGGTGGTGCATGCCGAGGACGATCCCGTAGTGCTCGCCAGCGAGGCACCGCTGATTCACCAGGCTTGGTTCGACAGCCGCCTGCTGCTGCTCGAGGAGGGCGGCCATCAGCGGGTGCTAGCCGATCCGCGCCTGGGCCAGGCGGTGATCGAGCTGCTCGCACGCTCCACCGAGCGGGCGCGGCAAAGCGCCTGAGCATCCGGTACACTCTGCCCGTTCACTGAAAATCAGGAGCAGGCATGAGCTGGGATCTGGCGGCACCATTCATCATCGACCTTCGCGTTGGCAACGAGGATATCGACGGCCTCGGCCACGCCAACAACGCCGTCTACGTCACCTGGCTGGAGCGCTGCGCCTGGCGCCACTCCCAGCGCCTGGGGCTGGACCTGGCCGAGTATCGCCGGCTGGACCGGGCGATGGCGGTGGTCCGCCATGAGATCGACTACCTTGCCGCCGCCTATGAGGACGACGAGCTGCAACTGGCCACCTGGATCATCGACTGGGACCAGCGCCTGCGCATGACCCGGCGCTTCCAGCTCAAGCGCCCGAGCGACGGCGTGACCTTGCTGCGGGCGCAGACGACCTTTGCCTGCATCGAGCTGTCCAGCGGCAAGCCCAGGCGCATGCCGGCGGAATTCATCGACGGCTACGGCCCGGCGCTGACCGGCAGCTGACGGCTGGCGGAAGTTTGCTAGACTGCCGCCTTTTTCATGGCGAGACCCTGAAATGCAAATTGCCCTGGCCCCCATGGAGGGGCTGGTCGACAACATCCTGCGCGACGTCCTGACCCGTGTGGGGGGTATCGATTGGTGCGTCACCGAATTCATTCGTGTCTGCGACCGCCTGCTGCCGGCCTCTTCGTTCGAAAAGCTGGCGCCGGAGCTGCGCCAGGGCGCCCGCACCGCCGCCGGGGTGCCGATGCGTGTGCAATTGCTCGGCTCCGACCCGGTATGTCTGGCCGAGAACGCGGCGCTGGCCTGCGAGCTTGGCGCGCCGGTGATCGACCTGAACTTCGGCTGCCCGGCCAAGACCGTCAACAAGTCGCGGGGCGGGGCGGTGCTGCTCAAGGAGCCGGAGCTGTTGCATGCCATCGTCCGCGAAGTACGCCGAGCGGTGCCGGCGCATATCCCGGTGACCTCGAAGATGCGCCTGGGCTACGACAGCCCCGACGGCGCGCTGGACTGCGCCACGGCACTGGCCGAGGGCGGCTCGGCACACCTGGTGGTGCATGCGCGGACCAAGGTAGAGGGCTACAAGCCGCCGGCCCACTGGGAATGGGTGGCGCGGGTGCAGGATGTGGTCAAGGTGCCAGTGTTCGCCAATGGCGAGATCTGGACCGTCGATGACTGGCGGCGTTGTCGCGAGGTCAGCGGTGCGAAAGACATCATGCTGGGGCGTGGGCTGGTGTCGCGCCCGGACCTGGCCCTGCAGATCGCTGCGGCCCGCGATGACGTCGAGTACCAGCCGATGAGCTGGGAAGAACTGCTGCCGCTGCTGCGCGAGTTCTGGCGCCAGGCCCAGGACAAGCTGTCGCCACGCTACGCCCCGGGGCGGATGAAACAGTGGCTGGCGATGCTGACCCGCGGCTACCCCGAAGCGGTGACGCTGTTTGCCGAGCTACGTCGTGAGGATGACTGTCAGCGGATCAGCCGGTTGCTGGGGATGGAAATCCACGCTGTCGAGGCTTGTCTTGCCTGAGCCGGCTTGATCGCAAATTTTTTCATGCCAGCCCTTGAAAGCTCTTCGCCAGGACATATCTCTTGAGTACGCGATGCCGAAGTCGGGTCGCGTAGTGACTTAACTTGCTGAATCTCAGGAGTTCATGACCATGACTACCGCTTTCTCTCTCGCACCACTTTTCCGCAACTCCGTCGGTTTCGACCGCTTCAACGACCTGTTCGAAGCCGCCGCCCGTAACGAGGCGGGTAGCAGCTACCCACCCTACAACGTGGAAAAGCATGGCGATGACCACTACCGCATCGTGGTCGCCGCCGCCGGCTTCCAAGAGCAGGACCTCGACCTGCAGGTCGAAAAAGGCGTTCTCACCGTGACCGGCGGCAAGCGCGACGGCAGCAGCGAAGGCGTCACCTTCCTGCACCAGGGCATCGCCCAGCGCGCCTTCAAGCTGTCGTTCCGCCTGGCCGACCACATCGAGGTCAAGGGCGCGGGCCTGGCCAATGGCCTGCTCAGCATCGAACTGCTGCGCATCGTGCCGGAAGAAGCCAAGGCCAAGCGTATCCCGATCAACGGCGACAAACCGGCGTTGAACTGATTTCAGCGCAGTGAAGAAAGGGCACCTTCGGGTGCCCTTTTTGCATTCTGCGGCGCCTCCAGCCGGGTTTGCGCCTCAGTAATCCGCCGGTGCCTCCAGCAGTATCTGGCGAAACTCCGGTAACGGCAGTGGTCGGCTGTGCAGATAGCCCTGGTACAGATGGCAACCCAGCCGCTCGAGGAACTCCAGTTGCTCGGTCAGTTCCACGCCCTCGGCAATCACCGCCAGCTCCAGGCTGCGGGCCATGGCGACAATGGCGCGGACGATCTCGGCGTCGTTGGGGTCGACCGGTGCGTCGCGTACGAAGGTCTGGTCGATCTTCAACGCATCCACCGGCAGACGCTTTAGGTAGGTGAGCGACGAATAGCCCGTGCCGAAGTCGTCCATGGCGAAGCTGACGCCGTGGTGCTTGAGTTCGCGCATCTTGCTGATGGTGTCCTCGAGGTTCTGGATGACGATGCCTTCGGTGATCTCCAGTGTGAGCATGCGCCGGGGCAGGCGGTAGTCGTCGAGGCTGCGCAGCACCCGCTCGACGAAGTCGTTCTGGCGGAACTGCCGTGGGCTGATGTTGACGCACAGGCTGAAGTCGTCGGCGTCGATCAGCCCGTCTGCGAGCATGCGCGCGCAGGCGTCGCAGGCTTCGTCGAGGATCCAGCTGCCGACCTCGAGGATCAGGCCACTTTCTTCCAGAACCTGGATGAACTGCGCCGGAGGCTGCTGGCCCAGTTGCGGGTGGTGCCAGCGCAGCAGGACTTCGGCGCCGACGATACGGTTGTCGCGGGCGTCGACCTGGGGTTGGAAGTGCAGGGCCAGTTCACCGCGGGCCAGGGCCAGGCGCAGGTCGCTCTCCATGCGCAGGCGCTCGCTGGCGGCCTTCTGCATGGTGGTGTGGAACAACTGCGTAGTGTTGCGCCCGGAGTCCTTGGCGCGGTACAGGGCGATGTCGGCACGCTTGAGCAGGTCGGCGGGTGTGGCGCCATGGTCGGGTATCAACGCCACGCCGATGCTCGGCGTGACCTGCAGGCGCTGGCCGTCCAGCGACATCGGTTCGGCCAGCAGCTCGCGCAGGGTGTCGGCCAGTTCGCGAACCTTGTTTTCCACCTGCTCGCGGCTGCCTTCCAGGCCGCTGAGCAGCACCACGAACTCGTCGCCGCCCAAGCGCGCCACAGTGTCCTCCAACCGCACGCTGGCCTCGAGACGGGCAGTAATGATCTTCAGTACCGTGTCGCCCACCGGGTGCCCGAGCGAGTCGTTGATGTGCTTGAAGTGGTCCAGGTCGAGGAACAGCAGGGCGCCGCGCAGGTTGTGGCGCTTGAGCAGGGCGATCTGCTGGCTCAGGCGGTCCATCAGCAGGGCGCGGTTGGGCAGGTTGGTCAGCGGGTCGTGGTACGCCAGGTGGCGGATCTGCGCCTGGGCGTTCTTCAGCAGGCTGACATCGCGAGCGGTAAGCAGCAGGCAGTCGGTTTCGTTGAGGCTGATCGGCTCCACCGACACTTCCACGGTAAGGATGTCGCCGCGCTTGTTGCGGCCCAGCATCTCCCGGTGATGCACCCGGCCGCGCTCGCGCAGCTCGTTGAGCAGGGCGGCGCGCTGCTTCTCGTCGGCCCAGATGCCGATTTCGTAGACCGTGCGGCCGACCACCTCTTCGGGGCTGTAGCCGGTCAACCGGCTGAAACCGTCGTTGACCTCCACATAGCGCCCGCTGTGGCGCTCGGTGATGGTGATGGCGTCGGGGCTGGAATGGAACGCCTTGGCGAATTTCTCCTCGCTGGCCTTGAGCGCCGCCTCGGCGCGCTGCTGCTGGGTGATGTCGCGCAGGGTGGTGACGCTGCATGGCTGGCTGTCGACGCTGATCAGGCGGCTGGAGATCACGCAGGTCAGCGGCGTGCCGTTGCGGTGGTTGACCACCACTGCCACATTGCTCAAGGCCTGGTCGCGGATCACCCGTTCGATGCGTTGGGCGCGTTCGGCCGACTCGGCCCACAGGCCGATTTCCTCGGCGGTGTGGCCGAGGATCTGCTCCGGGGCCCAGCCGAAGGTCTGGCTGAACGCCGGGTTGATCTCGATGAACTGGCCACTGTCCTGCCGGGTCACGCAGATCGGGTCGGGGCTGACCTGGAACAGGCTGGCGAACTTTTCCTCCGAGGCAGTCAGGCGCTGCTCGCGCTCCACCTGGTCGGTGATGTCGAGCAGGGTGCCGGCCATACGCAGCGGGTTGCCCTGGTCGTCGCGGTACAGGCGGGCGCGGCTTTCGATGTAGCGCGAGGCGCCGTTGTCGAGTTGCACCCGGTAGGTGATCTGGTAGTTGCCGGCCGGCCCTTCGCGCAGGCTGCGGTAGGCCTGGCGCATGACGCTGCGCTCATGCTCGGGCACACCTTCGAAAAAGGCCTCGAACGATTCGTGGAAGGGCACCGGGTCCAGCCCGTGCAGTTGCGCGGCGCGGGCCGAGCCGTAGAGCATGCCGCTGGGGATGTGCCAGTCCCAAGTGCCCAGCTGGGCCGAGTCCAGGGCCAGGTCGAGGCGCTCCTGACTGTCCTTGAGCGCCTGTTCGGCGCGTTTGCGCTCGGTGGTGTCGACGAAGGTGCTGATCAGGTAGGTGACGCCTTCGAGCTCGATGCCCTGGGTGCAGAGAATGCCATCGTGGATCTTGCCGTTGGTGGCGCGGAACTGCACCTCGAGGGTCAACGGGCCGCTACCTGCGCGGGTGGCGTCCAGTACCTGGTGACGTTGCTCGGGGTTGACCCACAGGCCTAGTTCCACGCTGGTCTTGCCAACCACTTGAGCGCCTGGCCAGCCAAACATGTGCTCGAAGTGCTGGTTGACCTCGATGATCAGGCCGTCGTGGCGGCGGGTCAGGAGAATGGCATTGGGGCTGAGATGGAACAGGGTGGCGAAGCGCTTCTCCGAATTGATCAGTGCGGTTTCCCGCTCGCGCTGGCGGGTGATCTCGCGGATCACCCCGATCATCTGCGGCCGGCCATGGGGGTCGTGGGTCAGGCTGCCGTTGATCTCCAGCCAGTGCACGCTGCCATCGGGCCAGCGGATGCGATGGCGCATGGCCTGCTCGACCGGTTCGCCGTTGACCACGGCCTGGAACGCCTGGCGTGTGCGCGCGCGGTCCTCCTCGGGCAGCAGGTCGAGGTAGTCGACGTCGTTGGGCAGCGGGCGTTGCGGGTCGAAGCCGAACAGTGCCTGGGTGCCCCGCGACCAGCTCACCCGGCCACTCTCGATGTCCCACAGCCAGGCGCCCAGGCGTGCGGCGTTGAGCGCGGCCAGCAACTGGGGAGCGTTCTGCCAGGCCTGTTCCGACTCCTGGGGGTCGGCCGCGGGAATACGGGGCAGGCGCGGAAAGCGGTTTGCTGATTTGGGCATCGATACCAGACCTTTGGCGGAAAACGCGTCCTTGTGGAGAGAAATGCCGTGCCTGCGACCGGTCAGGCAGCCCCGGCGTGGCTGTCGAGCAGCGCCATGAAGGCCCTGGCCGCATTCGATAGCGTGCGCTCCGTGTGCAATATGTAGCCTAGCTGGCGTGACAGCTGTATGCCGGGCAGGGCGATGGGCGCAACCTGCTCATCGAGCATAGTACGTGGCAGCACGCTCCAGGCCAGGCCGATCGACACCATCATCTTGATGGTTTCCAGGTAGTTGGTGCTCATGGCGATGTTCGGCACCAGGCCCTGGCTTTCGAACAGGCGCTGGACGATGTGGTGGGTGAAGGTATTGCCGCCGGGAAACACCGCTGGGTGGCGCGCAACGTCGGCCAGGCTGACCCGCTGGTTGCTGGCCAGCGGGTGTTCGGGGGCGGCGACGAAATCCAGGGCGTCGTCCCACACCGCCACGGCCTTGACCAGGTGATGGGGCTCGGGCGCGAGGGTGATGACGGCAATTTCGGCGCGGCCATGGAGGATTTCATCGTAGGCTGCTTCCGAATCGAGGAACTGAATATCCAACGCCACCGAGGGGTACTGTCGAGTAAAAGCCCGTAATAGTGGGGGCAGGCGGTGCAAACCGATGTGATGGCTGGTGGCCAGCGTCAGGCGCCCCGTCACCTCTCCGGTCAAATTGGTCAATGCGCGACGAGTATCATCGAGGACGTTGAGGATCTGATAGGCGCGCGGCAACAGGGCCCGGCCAGCTTCGGTAAGGGTCACTTCACGGCCCAGGCGATCGAACAGGCGTACATCCAGTTGCTGCTCCAGCCCGGCGATGCGTTTGCTGATGGCGGGCTGGGTCAGGAACAGACGTTCGCCGGCTCCGGAAAAGCTCCCGGTTTCGGCAATGGCGATAAAGGCGCTGAGGTTGGCCAGGTCCACGGTTCGAATTCCTGTTGGTTATCCAAAGCATGAAAATTATGAATTTGAGTTATTCAATCTATCGCCATAGCATCGTCCGTACAAGCCAAGGGGTCTTTGGCATAGAAAGACGCTGATGAGGAACAGTCTGATGGCTGGCAAAACGCTCTACGACAAACTCTGGGAAGCTCATGAGGTCAAGCGCCGCGATGACGGCTCGTCCTTGATCTACATCGATCGCCACATCATCCACGAAGTGACTTCGCCCCAGGCTTTCGAAGGCCTGCGCCTGGCCAGCCGCAAGCCCTGGCGTATCGATGCCAACATCGCCACTCCTGACCACAACGTACCGACCACGCCGGAGCGCAAGGGCGGTATCGAGGCCATCGCCGACCAGGTGTCGCGCCTGCAGGTGCAGACCCTCGATGAGAACTGTGACGAATATGGCATCGTCGAATTCAAGATGAATGACGAGCGTCAGGGTATCGTGCACGTCATCAGTCCGGAGCAGGGCGCGACCCTGCCCGGCATGACCGTGGTCTGCGGCGACTCGCACACTTCCACCCATGGCGCGTTTGGCGCCCTGGCCCATGGCATCGGCACTTCCGAGGTCGAGCATGTGCTCGCCACCCAGTGCCTGGTGGCCAAGAAAATGAAAAACATGCTGGTGCGCGTCGAGGGTCAATTGCCCGCTGGCGTCACCGCCAAGGACATCGTCCTGGCCGTGATCGGCAAGATCGGCACCGCCGGCGGCAATGGCCATGCCATGGAGTTCGCCGGCAGCGCGATCCGCGATTTGTCGATGGAAGGCCGCATGACCATCTGCAACATGTCCATCGAGGCCGGTGCTCGTGTGGGATTGGTCGCGGTCGACGAGACGACCGTCAACTACGTCGAGGGTCGTCCCTATGCGCCGAAGGGCGAGCAGTGGACGCAGGCCATCGAGGCCTGGAAAGGATTGGTCTCCGATGGCGACGCCGTGTTCGACACCGTGGTCGAGCTCGACGCAGCACAGATCAAGCCACAAGTCAGCTGGGGCACTTCGCCGGAGATGGTCCTGGCCGTCGACCAGCGCGTGCCGGACCCGGCCGCCGAGCCCGACCTGATCAAGCGCGGCTCGATCGAGCGCGCCCTCAAGTATATGGGCCTGGCCGCCAACCAGGCGATCACCGACATCCAGCTCGACCGCGTGTTCATCGGCTCGTGCACCAACTCGCGCATCGAAGACCTGCGCGCCGCCGCTGAGATCGCCAAGGGCCGCAAGGTCGCCGCCAACGTCAAGCAGGCGCTGGTGGTGCCGGGTTCGGGTCTGGTCAAGGCCCAGGCCGAGCGCGAAGGGCTGGACAAGATTTTCCTCGAGGCCGGCTTCGAGTGGCGTGAACCGGGCTGCTCGATGTGCCTGGCGATGAACCCGGACCGCCTGGAAAGCGGCGAGCACTGCGCGTCCACCTCCAACCGCAACTTCGAAGGCCGCCAGGGCGCCGGTGGTCGTACCCACCTGGTCAGCCCGGCCATGGCCGCCGCCGCCGCGGTGACCGGCCACTTCATCGATGTCCGCGAGTTGATCCAAGGGAGCGCAGCATGAAAGCCTTTACCCAGCACACTGGCCTCGTCGCGCCTTTGGACCGTGCCAACGTCGACACCGACCAGATCATCCCCAAGCAGTTCCTCAAGTCGATCAAGCGCACCGGCTTTGGCCCCAACCTGTTCGACGAGTGGCGCTACCTGGACGTCGGCCAGCCCTACCAGGACAACAGCAAGCGCCCGCTGAACCAGGAGTTCGTGCTCAACCACGCGCGCTACCAGGGGGCCAGCGTGCTGCTGGCGCGGGAGAACTTCGGTTGCGGCTCGAGCCGCGAGCACGCCCCATGGGCGCTCGATGAGTACGGCTTCCGCAGCGTGATCGCGCCGAGCTTCGCCGATATTTTCTTCAACAACAGCTTCAAGAATGGCCTGTTGCCGATCATTCTCGACGCCGCCGAAGTCGACGAGCTGTTCAGGCAAGTCGAGGCCAACCCGGGCTACCAGTTGACCATCGATCTCGACGCCCAGGCCGTGACTCGCCCGGACGGCAAGGTGCTGAAGTTCGAAATCGACGCTTTCCGCAAGCACTGCCTGCTCAATGGCCTGGACGACATCGGCCTGACCCTGCAGGACCGCGACGCGATCAAGGCGTTCGAGGGCAAGCACCGCGCCAGCCAGCCGTGGTTGTTCCGCGATTGATGTGGCAGCGGGCTTGCTCCGCGATCAGCGCCACCGGACACTGAGTTTTATCCGGCGCGCCCGCAAGGCGCGCCGCTCGATTGGATAGAGGAAAGCATGAGCAAGCAGATTCTGATTCTCCCAGGTGATGGTATTGGTCCGGAAATCATGGCCGAAGCGGTCAAGGTGCTGGAGCTGGCCAACGACAAGTTCCAGCTCGGCTTCAGCCTCACCCACGACGTGATCGGTGGCGCGGCCATCGACAAGCACGGCGTGCCGCTGGCCGACGAGACCCTGGCGCGCGCGCGCCAGGCGGACGCCGTGCTGCTGGGCGCCGTGGGCGGCCCGAAGTGGGACAAGATCGAGCGTGACATCCGCCCGGAGCGCGGCTTGCTGAAGATCCGCTCGCAACTGGGCCTGTTCGCCAACCTGCGCCCGGCCATCCTCTATCCGCAACTGGCCGACGCCTCGTCGCTCAAGCCCGAGATCGTCGCCGGCCTGGACATCCTCATCGTCCGCGAGTTGACCGGTGGCATCTACTTCGGTGCACCACGCGGCCAGCGCGAGCTGCAGGGCGGCGAGCGCCAGGCGTACGACACCCTGCCATACAGCGAAAGCGAAGTGCGCCGTATTGCCCGCGTCGGCTTCGACATGGCCCGCGTGCGCGGCAAGAAGCTGTGCTCGGTGGACAAGGCCAACGTCCTGGCTTCCAGCCAGCTGTGGCGTGAAGTGGTCGAGGATGTGGCCAAGGACTACCCGGACGTCGAGTTGAGCCACATGTACGTCGACAACGCCGCCATGCAGTTGGTGCGCGCGCCCAAGCAGTTCGACGTGGTGGTGACCGACAACATGTTCGGCGACATCCTGTCGGATGAGGCTTCCATGCTCACCGGTTCCATCGGCATGCTGCCTTCGGCGTCGCTGGATGCCGACAACAAGGGCATGTACGAGCCGTGCCACGGCTCGGCGCCGGACATCGCCGGGCAGGGCATCGCCAACCCATTGGCAACCATTCTTTCGGTATCGATGATGCTGCGCTACAGCTTCAACCAGTCGGCCGCCGCCGAGGCGATCGAGCAGGCGGTGAGCCTGGTGCTGGACCAGGGCCTGCGCACCGGTGACATCTTCTCCGAAGGTTGCCGCAAGGTCGGTACGCAGGAAATGGGCGACGCAGTAGTCGCAGCGCTGCGGAATCTGTAATCTCTCTGGCCCGCCACCCAAAACTCCCGGTGGCGGCCCACTTTTAGCAAAGGTGTAGTTGCGATGAAACGTGTAGGTCTGATCGGTTGGCGTGGAATGGTCGGTTCCGTGCTCATGCAGCGGATGCTCGAAGAGCAGGACTTCGACCTGATCGAGCCGGTGTTCTTCACCACCTCCAATGTGGGTGGCCAGGGCCCGGCCGTGGGCAAGGACATTGCGCCGCTCAAGGATGCCTACAACATCGAAGAGCTCAAGACCCTCGACGTCATCCTGACCTGCCAGGGCGGCGACTACACCAACGAAGTGTTCCCCAAGCTGCGTGAAGCTGGCTGGCAGGGCTACTGGATCGACGCGGCCTCGTCCCTGCGCATGCAGGATGACGCGGTGATCATCCTCGACCCGGTCAACCGCAAGGTCATCGACCAGCAGCTGGATGCGGGCACCAAGAACTACATCGGCGGCAACTGCACCGTCAGCCTGATGCTGATGGGCCTGGGCGGCCTGTTCGAAGCCGGCCTGGTCGAGTGGATGAGCGCCATGACCTATCAGGCGGCCTCCGGCGCCGGCGCGCAGAACATGCGTGAGTTGATCAAGCAGATGGGCGGTATTCACGCGGCGGTCGCCGATGACCTGGCTAACCCGGCCAGCGCCATCCTCGACATCGACCGCAAGGTGGCCGAGGCCATGCGCGGCGAGGGCTTCCCGACTGACAACTTCGGCGTGCCGCTGGCCGGCAGCCTGATCCCGTGGATCGACAAGGAGCTGCCGAACGGCCAGAGCCGCGAAGAGTGGAAGGCCCAGGCCGAAACCAACAAGATCCTCGGCCGCTTCAAGAGCCCGATTCCGGTCGATGGCATCTGCGTGCGGATTGGCGCCATGCGTTGCCACAGCCAGGCGCTGACCATCAAGCTGAACAAGGACGTGCCGCTGGCGGATATCGAAGGCATGATCAGCCAGCACAACCCTTGGGTGAAGCTGGTGCCTAACCAGCGTGAGATCAGCATGCAGGAGTTGAGCCCTACCCAGGTGACCGGGACCCTGAACGTGCCTGTCGGGCGTTTGCGCAAGCTGAACATGGGGTCGCAGTACCTCGGGGCCTTCACTGTTGGCGACCAGCTGCTGTGGGGGGCTGCGGAGCCGCTGCGGCGGATGTTGCGGATTCTGCTGGAGCGGTGATCCGGGTGGTTTGAGTTTGGATTTTGAAGGACCCGCGTTGCGAGAGTGATGCGGGTTTTTTTATTGGTGCTAGATTGGTTGTTGGTTGTTGGTTGTTGGTTGTTGGTTGTTGGTTGTTGGTTGTTGGTTGTTGGTTGTTGGTTGTTGGTTGTTGGTTGTTGGTTGTTGGTTGTTTTGATTTTTTATGCGCATTCATTTGCGATGTCGACGGTTATTCACCTTTCCGCCCTTACGGCGGGTCCCTTTTTGAAGGATCAAAAAGGAACCAAAAAATCCTCGCTCCATTCATCCGGCCCCTACGCTTCGCTCCGGGGTCACCTCCCTCCGCAAGGCCTGCGTTCGGCCTCCTGAAGTCGCGAAGTTACGGGCGGCGCCTGCACTAACGCAGCTAGTCGCTAGTTGCCATCGTGGGAACTCTAGAACAACATCGCAGGGCAAGCCCGCTCTCACCATAGTTTGACTATGTGATTCAACATGGGAGCGGGCTTGCCCCGCGATAGCGTAATGAAGAACAACATAACAGCCACTAAAAAACCAACATATCTGCTCTTGATCTTGCTTCTAAGC